>JBMOFX010000149.1:0-6600 GCA_049318665.1 Ilumatobacteraceae bacterium
GTAGGGGTCCCACACCTCGACGCTGGTGTTGAGATAGCGCACCCCGTGATCGCGGCACCACTGGAGGATCGTCGGGTTGTCGATGTTCCAGGCGAGGTCGATCAGCAGGTCGCCGTCGCCGACACGAGCGGCGAGGAACTCGTTGATGTTGTCGGGCGTGAGGCGGTCGATCTCGTACGTCACGCCCGCGTCGATCTGGGGTGCGATGCGTTCGCGGTTGTCTGCGAAATCAACGACCGTGAGGCGCGTCGGCTCAACGCCGAGATCACGGACCAACAGCGGAACGACGGCCTGTGCGACCGATCCGCAACCGAGGACGAGCACCCGCTGGGGGTGCCGCGTCACGTGGTGAGCTCGGCGGCGAGGTTGGCGAGCTCGTGGTCGAGGTGCGATGCCTCGGCCGTCGCGAGGAGCGACTGCCAGTCGTACGCGAGGCCCTTGCGGCCTGCCGTGCCCGTTCCGTCATGTGTCTCGGTGGTGTGCATCGTTGCGTCCCTCCCCGGTCAGTGATCGTCGACTCGTGTTCGAGCCGTGGGGGACCATAACGACGCGTCGCGAACGATTGCTACTCACTGATCGAACAGATAGTGGTGCTGAGTGGTCCGTCAGTGTTGACTGACTCGCCCGTCAGTTGACCGACTTCGCCCGCCCGGCCCAGTAGGGCTCGCGGAGTTTGAACTTCTGCAGCTTGCCCGTGGCGGTGCGTGCGAGTTCGACGCGGAACTCGATGCGCTTCGGGCACTTGTAGCCGGCGAGTTTGGTCTTGCAGTACGCGATCAGTTCGGCCTCATCGAGCGTCGCGTCCGGGGCCAGCACCACGAGGGCGAGCACGAGTTCGCCCCACCGCTCGTCCGGTACGCCGATGACGGCGACCTCGTTCACCGCCGGGTGGCTGAACAGTGCGTCCTCCACCTCGATCGAGCTGACGTTCTCGCCGCCGGTGATGATCACGTCCTTCTTGCGGTCGCTGATCGTCACATAGTGCTCGTCGTCGATGATCCCGCCGTCGCCGGTGTGGAACCACGCGGGTCCGGCCGCATCGTCCGTGGCGGGATGGATCGCTGCGGTCGTGGCGTCAGGCTGCTCCCAGTACCCCGCCATCACGTGGTTCGCCCGAGCGAGCACCTCCCCGTCGGGGGAGATGCGCGTGCTCACACCGATCGTCGGCGCACCGGCGCGACTCAGTTTGGCCGCTCGCTCCGCTGGTGTGAGGTCGTCGAGTTCCGCACGGCTGCGATTCATCGTGAGCAGTGGTGCGGTCTCGGTGAGGCCATAGATCTGGATGAATTCCCACCCGAGTTCCGTCTCGATCCGCTCGATGGTGCGCGTGGGCGGTGGTGCGCCGGCGACCACCATCCGCACACGATCGCGGCCGGGGATCGGGCCGTCCCACGTGGCGGCGGCATCGAGGATCGCGTTGGCAACTGCGGGTGCACAGCACATCACCGTCACGCCGTGCTCGTCGACACGGCGAAGGATCTCGGCGCCGTCGATCTTGCGCAGGATGATGTGACGCGCACCCATGCCCGTCACGGCGTAGAGCACGCCCCAGCCGTTGCAGTGGAACTGCGGCAACGTGTGCAGGTACACGTCGCGATCGTTGATGCCGAGGTGCCAGCCGAAGGTGGCGGCGTTGGTCCACACGTTGCGATGGGTGAGTTGCACGCCTTTGGGGCGCGCGGTCGTACCGCTGGTGTAGTTGATGGTCGCGGTCGCATCCTCGTCGGCAACCCACGGAGCCGGCTCGACGTCGTAGCGCAGCAGCGTCTCGTCGGTCGCCGCACCGATGACGAACCGGTGCTCGCACTCGACGTCGGCGAGTGCCTCGTCGAGTTCGGGGTCGACGAGCAGGACGCGTGCGCCGCTGTGGGCGACGATGTACTTCACCTCTTCGGCCACCAGACGGAAGTTGATCGGGACGAGCACGCGGCCGGAACCGCTCACGCCGAACAGCGCGGTGAGGAGCCGGGCCGAGTTCTGACTCACCATCGCCACTCGGTCGCCCACGCCGATGCCGAGCGCGTCGAGCCCCGCCGCCTGGGCGCGGGCACGTTGGGCGATCTGCGCGTATGTGAGCGTTCCCCAACTCGCGGCCGGTTGCTGGGGTTCGTCCACGACACCGACCCGCTTGGGGTAGACCAGCGCAGCACGAGCGAGGAAGTCGTTGACGGTGAGTGCGACCTTCATGGGCGCATTGTCCCAGGTTGGACCGCTTCCGCCGGTACCCTGACGGTCGACATGCCAGACAACTCCCGCAACAGGGGCGCACCGCGCGAGCGTCGAAACCCGCCCCGGCAGGCAGAGCATCGGACTCCCGCCTCCACCTTCGTACCGAACCCCGAGCCCTACAGCCCGACAGGCTTCCGCGACCTCGGGGTGCCCGAGCTCGTCGATCAAGGCCTGCACGCAGCTGGCTTCTCCGCCCCGTTCGCGATCCAGACCAAGGCGATCCCCGTCGCGCTCGAGGGTCGCGACGTGTGCGGTCGTGCCCGCACCGGATCCGGCAAGACACTCGCCTTCGGCGTGCCGATGCTCGCTCGCCTCGACGGTGTCGCCGAGCCCCGCAAGCCGCTTGGCCTGGTGCTCGTGCCGACGCGTGAGCTCGCCCTCCAGGTCGCCGAGGTGCTGGTGCCCGTGGCTGCCGGCTGCGGTCGCACGGTGCTGCCGGTGTACGGCGGAGCGTCGCGGCATCAGCAGATCGACGAGCTCGAGCGTGGCGTCGACGTCGTCGTCGCGACCCCGCTTCGCCTCATCGATCTCCTCAAGGAGAACGAACTCGATCTCGGGTCCGTGCAGATCCTCGTGCTCGACGAAGCCGACCGCATGGCCGACGATGGGTTCACCCCGCAGGTCGAGTGGATCCTGCGTAAATGCGTTGGGTCGCCCCGCCAGACGATGCTGTTCTCTGCCACGCTCGACGGCGACGTCGGTCACCTCGTGCAGCGCTACATGGTCGACCCGGTCGAGGTGGCGATCGATGCGCCCACCGACACGGTCGGCACGATGCACCACCTGTTCCTCGCCGTGCACCACATGGACAAGGACCGCGTGGTCGCATCGATCGCATCAGGCTTCGCGAAGACGATCGTCTTCTGCCAGACCAAGCGCACCTGTGACCGGGTGACGGAGAACCTGCAAGACCTCGGGGTGCGCGCAGCTGCGATCCACGGCGACCTCGCTCAGGCAGCTCGCGAGCGCGCGTTGAAGCGGTTCACCGACGGCGAGCTCGCCGTGCTCGTGGCCACCGACGTGGCCGCGCGTGGCATCGACATCGACGACATCGGCGCGGTCATCCACTACGAGCCGGCCGGCGACGGCAAGGACTACCTCCACCGCAGCGGCCGGACCGCGCGGGCCGGGCGCGATGGGTGGGCGGTCACGCTCGCCGAGTACAACCAGCACACGCAAGTTCGCATCCTGCAACGTGCTCTGCGCCTCGAACTCGGGCCGCCCGTCGAAGTGTTCTCCAACAACCCGATGTTGAAGGATCTGCACCAGTTCCGCGCTGACGCCTGACGTTCGTGGCGGCCCGCGTCAGGCGGCGCAGGTCACCATGGCGGCGCGGCGAACCGATGCGACGATCTGTTCCAGCTCACCGTTCGTGAGGTGCTGGTGGACGGGGAGCGAGAGCACTTCGCGAGCGCAGCGTTCAGCGACCGGCGTCGGCGATGGCACGATCCGTGCGTGGTCGCGATAGCAGTCGTAGTCGCGAATCACGTGCGGGTAGTAGATGCCGCAGCCGATGCCATCGGCGGTGAGGCGTTCGATCAGCGTCGCCCGATCGATCGCACAGTCGTCGGTGACGCGGATCGTGTACTGGTGCCACACATGGCCGCGGCCGGGGAGCTCGGTGGGGGTGATGATGCCGGGGATATCGGCGAGCCCTTCCGACAACAGGGCGGCGTGGCGCTGGCGCGCCTCGACAGCCGACGCGTAACCCGGCAGTTGAGGGAGCGCGATCGCCGCCTGGAGGTCGGTCATCCGCCAGTTGTGGCCGGCGACCTCGTACACGTAGCGCTCGCGCATGCCCTGGTTGCGCAACAGGCGGAGCCGGTCGGCGAGCTGGTCGTCGTCGGTGGTGACCATCCCGCCCTCGCCGGTCGTGATGTTCTTCGTGGCGTAGAACGAGAACGTCGCCAGCCCCCACGAGCCTGCGGGCCGACCGTCGAGCGTCGCGCCGTGTGCCTGGGCGGCGTCTTCGACGATCGCAGCACCGTGGTCGCGCGCCATCGTGGCGATGCGATTCATGTCGGCGCACTGCCCGTAGAGGTGGACCGGCACGATGGCCGCGGTGCGACCGCCGATCGCTTGGGCGAGATCGTCCGGGTCGAGGCAGAAGTCGTCGTCGCGAATGTCGGCGAACCGCACGGTCGCCCCGGTTTCGAGGGCAGCGTTGATCGTGGCGACGAAGGTGAACGGTGAGGTGACCACCTCGTCGCCTTTGCCGATGCCGAGCGCCTCGAAGGCGGCCACCAGCGCGGTGGTGCCGTTGTTCACCGCAACGGCGTGACGGACCCCGCACAGTTCGGCGAATGCCGCTTCGAGCTGGGCGACCTTCGGACCCTGCGCGATCATGCCGGAGCGGATCACCTCGAGCACCGAGGCTTCCACCTCCTCGCCGAGTCGAACAGTCGAGATCGGAATCATGTGGTCTCCTCGGAAAGGCCTCGCCGCCAGGGCAACGCGCATGACGGGCAGGGAGCGGTCGCCTCCGGGGCGACGTCGGGGTGGATCGAAGGCATCGGTGCACCGCAGGTGCACACCCAGCCACGTGGTCGTGCCGGGTTGCCCATCACGAGGCGGTGTGGCTCGACATCACGAGTGACGACCGAGCCCGCTGCGACCATCGCAAACGAGCCGATCTCCACACCGCAGACGATCGTTGCGTTGGCGCCGATCGACGCGCCGCGACGCACGACCGTGGCGGTTACGTGCCACGTGGTGGCGAACGCACGCGGATGGAGGTCGTTGGTGAACACGGCACTCGGACCGACGAAGACGTCGTCCTCCAGCGTGACCCCGGTGTAGACGCTCACGTTGTTCTGGATCTTCACGCGGTCACCGACGCGAGCGCCACCGTCGACGAACACGTTCTTGCCCAACGTGCACGACGCTCCCACCAGTGCACCGTCTCGGACGTGGGCGTGGTGCCAGACTGATGTGCCATCGCCGAGCGTGGCCTCGGACTCCACCACGGCGGTCGGGTGAACGCGCGGCGCGAGGGCCGTGTTCGTGGTGTGACCTTCTCGGCGAACGGACATAGCTCCGGACAGTCCGGTACATGAGCAAGTTGGCAGTAGGCCTCGTCGGTGCCGGGAACATGGGCTCGAACCACGCCCGAGTCGTCGCGGAACACTCCTCGACCGACCTGGTGATGGTCGTCGATACGGACCCGGTGGTCGCTCGCGCAGCCGCCGATCGGTTCGGTTGCGGGAGCGGCACGACCCTCGATCATCTCGCCGACTGTGACGCAGTGATCATCGCCACACCCACGCAACACCACCTTGCTGCAGGGCTCGAGCTCTTGCGCGCCGGGATGCCGGTACTCATCGAGAAGCCACTCGCGATCGATCTCAACGGCGTCCATGCGCTCGTGGATGCGGCTCGCGGATCGGACACCCCGTTGCTGTGCGGCTTCGTCGAGCGATTCAACGCAGCGGTCCGGACGGGTCTCGCGTCGGTGACGGCGCCGCCCACGTGGGTGCAGACCGTTCGACACTCGCCCGCCACCCCGCAGGTGACGTCGAGCGTGGTGACCGACCTGTTGATCCACGATCTCGATGTGGTGACGCGCTTCGTCGATCTCGGTATCCCCGCCTCCATTCGTGGCGCCCTCACCGGACTCGGTGCACCCGAGGTCGCCGATCAGGCCGACATCGTGCTGGCATGGCGCGCCGGGCCCGTCGCGAACATCTCGGCGAGCCGACTCGGCCAGCGCAAGATCCGCTCGCTGGTGGTCGAGACCCCGAACGAACTCGTCGAGGTCGACCTTCTCCGACAGAACGTGACGGTCTCACGGCACCTCAGCCAGGAGCTGAGCAACGGCACCTACCGTTCTGGGACGGTCACCGACATTCCGTTCGTCCGCCATGCCGGCGAGCCGCTGGTGTTGCAGCTCGAGTACTTCGTTCGGTGCGTGCGCGGTGAGGCCGATCATCGTGCCGAATTGGCGACGCTGACGATGCCGCACGAGCTCGCAGATTTCATCGAGCGCGACGCTGTCCGCGTGGGCGGGCTGACTGCCCGTCCCCCGGCTCAGCGCAGCCAGGCCGGTCGCCGCGCTTCGTAGCTCGTGATCTCGTCGGCGTGCGTGAGCGTGATGCCCACGTCGTCGAGCCCGTTGAGAAAGCGATGCTGTGTCGACGCATCCATCGGGAATGATGCGGAGAGGCCGATCGCAGGCACCTCGACGACGAGCCGCTCCATGTCGACCACGATCGGCGTCGACGCGTCAGCTTCGATCGCGTCCCAGATCCGCGTGACGATCTCGTCGGCGACTGCGACCGGCGGCAGACCGTTCTTCGTGCAGTTGTTGCGGAAGATGTCGCTGAAGCTCGGCGCGATGACGGCGTCGAAGCCGCCCTGCTGGATGGCCCACAC
>JBMOFX010000150.1:0-6598 GCA_049318665.1 Ilumatobacteraceae bacterium
AGCTCGCCCACGTCGGCGACCCGATGGAGGATCTGGGCTGGCTGTGCGTGAAGGCATGGCGGTTCGGGTCGTCGCTGCCGGTCGCCGGTGTCGGCCGCTACGACGATCTGTTCGCGGCGTACGAGACCGCCAGTGGTACCACGGTCGACCCCGATGCCGTGCGCTGGTGGGAGGTGCTCGGCACGTTGAAGTGGGGGATCATGTGCATCCTTCAGGCCAATGCGCACCTGTCGGGCATGAGTCGTAGCCACGAGCTGGCTGCAATCGGGCGACGGGTGTGCGAGAACGAGCACGACCTGTTCCTCGCGCTGGAGGGACGCTGGTGAGCCCACACGACGTCCCCACAGCAGCGCAGCTGGTCGAGTCGGTGCGTGAATGGCTGGAGCGGGATGTGCTGCCCTCCACCCAGGGCCGCATCCAGTTCCACTCGCGCGTGGCGATCAACGTGCTGGCGATGGTCGAGCGCGAACTGGCGCTCGGCGAGGCGCAACACCACGCGCACGAGGCCCGTCTCGCTCAACTCGGTGTCGCCGACGATGCCGAGCTCGCGGCGGCGATCCGCTCCGGCGCCCTCGACGACCGTCTCGGCGAGGTCCGCGACCTCGTGTGGGCCAGCGTCCGCGACAAACTCGCCGTCGCCAACCCCAACTACCTCCCCAACTGACCCCGTTTGCACACTTTGGCCCCACCCCCGGGGCGAAACCGTGCAAACGGGATGGGTTAGGGGCGGTGGCGTCGGGTGAGGGTGACGGGTTGGCCCGCGGCGAGTTGGCCGCAGGCGGCGTCGATGTCGGTGCCGCGATTGCGGCGCACGGTGGCATTGACGCCCCGGTCGTCGAGCAACTGGCGGAACTGCTGGACGCGTGTCGCACTACTGCCCTTCGTCGGCCACCCCGGCGTCGGGTTGAGCGGGATCAGGTTGACGTGGGCGGGAATGTGGAACCGTCGGCAGAGGTGGGCGAGCTCGTCGGCGTCGCGATCGCGATCGTTCACACCCTCGATGAGCGCCCACTCGAAACTGATTCGGCGACCCTTCACAGCGAGGTACTCGGCGCACGCCTGCATCAGCATGTCGAGCGGGTATCGCTTGTTCTGCGGGATGAGCGCGTCGCGATCGCGGTCGTTTGCCGAGTGCAGCGACACCGCCAGGTTCACCGGCAGCGGGCGGTTGGAGAGCTGGCGGATGCCCGGCACGATGCCGATCGTCGAGATGGTGAGGTGTCGAGCTGACAGCCCGATATCGCCGTGGATCCGTTCGACGGCGGCCCACACCTCGGCCTCGTTGGCGAGTGGCTCGCCCATGCCCATGAACACCACGTTGGCGAGCCGCCGGCCCATCTCACGGGCGTCCCGCGCGGCTCGGGCCACCTGCTCGATGATCTCGCCCGCGGTGAGCTGTCGCTTGAAGCCCGCCTGCCCGGTGGCGCAGAAGCCGCAATCCATCGCACAGCCGGCCTGGCTGCTCACACACACCGTGACGCGATCGGGATAGAGCATCAGCACGGTCTCGATGTGGTGACCGTCGTGCAACCGCCACAGGTACTTCACCGTGTCGCCGCCGTCGCTGACCCGTCGCACCTCTTCGGTGAGGGCGAGCGGGAGCGCCGCGTCGAGTTGCTCGCGGAGAGACTTCGGCAGCGAGGTCATCTCCGGTGGCGAGACAAGTTGCTCGTACAGCCCGCTCCACACCTGATCGACGCGATAGCGCGGTTGATCGTGCAGCAGGTCGCCGAGTTCGGCACGCGACACGTGGTATCTACTCATCGTCGAGCAAGTGCCTCGTATTGGTCTACGTCGGTGCTGGTCATGGTTCCTCGGATCGAATACTCGGAGCGATCTCGCCGGCGAGTGCGCGATCAGTGCGATGGACGGTGAAGCCGAGCGAGCGATAGAGGCCGACAGCGGCGTCGTTGTGCTCGTCGACATACAGCATGCCGGTGGTGACGCCGCGTGCGACCATCGAGTCGAGACCGGCGAGGGTGAGCCCGCGGCCGAGGCCGAGGCCGTGGAAGTCGGGATGCACGCCGATCACGTAGATCTCCCCGAGCGTCGGGTCCTGTGCTCGGTTGATCTTCGTCCAGCAGAAACCGGCCAGCCGCTGGTCGCGCTCGTGGAGTCGAAAGCCTTCGGGCTCGAACCACGGTTCACTCTCGCGCTGCTGCAAGGTGGCGAGGTCCCAACCACCCTGCTCGGCGTGACCCGCAAACGCGGCGTTGTTGACCTCGAGCCAGGCCGCCTCGTCCTCGCCGAGTCGGAACGCTCTGGTCGGCGTCGCGTGCGCGTCGCCCGGCACGGGGAGCGCGGCGCGCATCTCGAACAGCGACCGCTCGTGGGTGAGACCAACTGACGCGCCGATGGACGCAATGTCGGCCGCAGCCGCGCTTCCTGGCGTGTGACCGTGCCACCAGTGCACGAGCCCGCCACCATCACTGGCGACCGCTTCGACAGCGGCCAGCACCATCGCACGTCCGACCGTGTCGAGCGCGTCGTCGGCGTCGAGTACGAGGCCAAGCGTCCAGCCGTCGGCCGTTGGCGAGGCCTGCGCATAGCCCACGAGTGCATCGTGATCTCGTGCAATGACCTCGATCGTGCGTGGCCGGCTCCCCTGAATGAGATCGAGCCAGAGTTGGTCGGGGAGTGGGCGTCGGCCCATGCGGTCCGTGGCCCGCTCGACGAACGCGATCACGTCGCTGCGTACCCCCGACGGGAGCTCGGTGTGGACCTCGACCGACGCCATCGCCCGAGGCTAGCCCTAGCCTCGTCGCATGGGCCGTCCGCGCAGTCCCCAGGGCCGTACCCGCGTCACGATCGAACGCCTGGCGGAGGAGTACCCCGAGGCGATCTGCGAGCTCGATCATCGCAATGCCTTCGAGTTGCTCACCGCAACGATCCTCTCGGCTCAGACCACCGACGCCCGGGTCAACCTCGTGACCCCCGCTCTGTTCGCCGCCTATCCCGACGCGCCGTCGCTGGCCGCGGCGAACCCGGTCGCGGTCGAGGACATCATTCGTTCGACCGGCTTCTTCCAGACCAAGGCGCGCAACATCATCGGGATGGCCGAAGCGCTCGTCGAGCGGTACGACGGCATTGTTCCCACCGACCTCGACGACCTGGTGACGTTGCCGGGCGTCGGCCGCAAGACAGCAAACGTCGTGCGCAGTGTGGCGTTCGGGCTCCCCGGGCTCCCGGTCGACACGCACGTGCTCCGCCTGAGTCGGCGCTTGGCTCTCACCGAGGAGACGGACCCGGTGAAGGTCGAACTCGCACTCAACACGATGATAACGGCGGCCGATCGTGGTCCGTTCAGTCTCCGCCTGATCCTGCACGGCCGCCGGGTATGCGATGCGAAAGCGCCGCGCTGCGACGCCTGCATGCTGGAGGACATCTGCCCCGCGTCGACGGTCCCGCGTCGAGGCACGCGTGTCGACGCACGGTGACCGTCTTGAAGCCCACTTGAGAGATCCGGAGACGAACCTGAACCCCATCGGGGCCGAGGTTCCTTTATTTTGCCGCGCACCGGGTGTACCCTCCTCAAACCAACCAGGTTCCCGCCACCTGCGTTGCGGGTGAGTTCGGATCCGCCGTCTGAACTCGCACAGCGACGGCCCCTTCGGGGGCCGTCGTTCGTTTTTCGGGGACTGAGCAGGCCCCTGAGCGACCACGGTGCGTGACCGTCTACCGCAGCAAACGCCCCGCCCGTTCGAGGGCGCGGTGGGCGGAACGGAGCGATCGCTCGGCTTCGAAGATCGCCGCGATCGTGTCGTCGTGCTCGCCACCGCGCAGCGCCGGGATGATGCCGACCACTCGGTCGCGGTAGCGCTCGATCTGATCGGAGATGACGGAGAGCTCGGCTTCGGCAGACGAGGCTTCTGATGCGCTCATCGCGGCAGTCTTGCGGGAACCGCCCCGGGACACCTACCCCGGTCTCGCTAGCGTGATCGATCGTGAGCCTGGTGCCGGTGCGTGATGACCTCAATGCCCTCGAGGGGTACCACTCACCGCAGGTCGACGTGCGGGTGCGGTTGAACACCAATGAGTCGCCATCGGAACCCCCTGCGGCGTGGCGCGATGCGCTGGCGGCGGAGGTGTCGCGGATCGAGTGGCACCGCTACCCGGATCGTGCGGCGACGGCACTTCGCGAGGCGATCGCGGCACTTCATGGCGTCGATCCGGCGCAGGTGTTCGCCGCCAACGGCTCGAACGAAGTGCTGCAGACGCTGCTGCTCACCTATGCGGGTCCAGGCCGGCGTGTGGCCACGTTCGAGCCCACCTACCAGCTCCACGCGCACATCGCCCGGCTCACCGGTGCGACCGTGGTGGAGACCGCTCGGGCCCACGACTTCTCGCTCGACCTCGGCGCCGCACTCGCAGCCGTACGGGAGGCGCGGCCGACCGTGACGTTCGTCTGCTCGCCCAACAATCCAACGGGGTTGGTCGAACCTCGATCGAACGTGGAGGCGCTGCTCGCCGCCGTGCGCGAGGTGTCTGGTCTCCTGGTGGTGGACGAGGCGTATGCCCAGTTCGCGCCATGGTCGGCGCTCGACCTGGTGAGCGACGATGCGCCCCTCGTCGTGACGCGCACGTTCTCGAAGACGTGGTCGATGGCGGCAGCGCGCCTCGGCTACCTCGTCGGCCCACGCTGGCTGGTGGCCGAACTCGACAAGGTGACCCTGCCGTATCACCTCGACACCGCGAAGCAGATCGCCGGACGACTCGCGTTGCGATACGCCGACGACATGGGCGAACGGGTGGCCGACATCGTCGCCGAGCGCGAGCGGATCATCGCGGCGCTGGTGTCGTTGGACGTCGACGTCGTTCCGAGCGGCGCGAACTTCGTGCTGTTCCGCCCGCGCTCGCTGCCGGGTCGGGCGGTGTGGCAGGGCCTGCTCGATCAGAGCGTGCTGATCCGCGACTGCTCGAGTTGGCCGCGGCTCGCCGACTGCCTGCGCGTCACGGTCGGCACGCCGGCCGAGAACGACGAGTTCCTGACCGCGCTCACCGCCACATTGGCGACCGGGCCGGCATCCACCACCGTTGAGGAGCCGTCATGAGCCGGTCTGCCACCCGCACGCGCGTCACCAAGGAGACCTCGATCGAGTTGTCGCTCGAACTCGACGGCTCCGGCGAGGCCGCCTGTTCGACAGGCATCCCGTTCTACGACCACATGCTCGAGCAGGTCGGCAAGCACGGCGGGTTCGACCTGCGAATCGACGCGACGGGCGACCTGCACATCGACACCCACCACACCGTCGAAGATGTCGGCATCGCATTCGGCGAAGCGTTCCGCGAGGCACTTGGCGACAAGGTGGGGGTGCGCCGGTTCGCAAGTGGTCGGTACCCACTCGACGAGGCGCTCGTCGATGTTGCGCTCGATCTCTCGGGTCGACCGTTCGTCGTGTGGGAGGTGGAGATGCCCGAATGCCTCCCGCTCGGCAATCCGCCGTTCGACCCGCAACTCGCCGAACACGCAATCTCGTCGTTCGCCACGGCGGCCGGCATCACGCTCCACATCACGCTGGTGCGTGGCCGCAACGTCCACCACATCATCGAGGCGACGTTCAAGGGACTCGGTCGCTGCCTGCGCGATGCCGTGCGGATCGAAGGCAGCGCACTGCCGTCCACGAAGGGCGTGCTCTGAGCGTGCCGGCCGAACGGCCGCTCCTCGCCGTGCTCGACTACGGCATCGGCAACCTGCGGTCGGCGCAGAAGGCGCTCGAGCACTGCGGTGCGGATGCCCGCCTCACCGCCGACGCCGGGCTGATCGCCGACGCTCACGCCGTGGTGCTGCCTGGCGTGGGTGCATTCGGCGCGTGCATGGACGCGCTGCGCGCCGCAGGGCTCGAGCAGCCCGCGCACGATGCCGTGGCATCGGGCCGACCGTTCATCGGGATCTGCGTGGGCATGCAGATGCTGTTCGATGGCAGCGACGAAGACCCGCCGGCGCGCGGTCTCGGCATCATCCCGGGCCAGGTGCGCTGGCTCGGCACCGATGAACCGCGCCCGCAGATGCAATGGAACCAGCTCGCGATCGCGCCGTCGCACCGCAGCGACCCCATGTTTGCCGGCCTTGGTGAGTCGCCGTGGGTCTACTTCGTGCATTCGCTGCACGGTGTGCCAACCGATGCCGACGACGTAGCGGCGACGTGCGACTACGGCGATGTCGTCAACGCCGCGTTCCGTCGCGGCAACGTGTTCGCCACGCAGTTCCATCCGGAGAAGTCGGGCGTCTCCGGTCTCGCGCTGCTCACCAACTTCGTTGGGCTGGCCGCGTGACCGTCGAGCTGTATCCCGCGATCGATCTGCTCGGTGGGCGCGTCGTGCGGTTGCTGCAGGGCGACTACGACAGGGAGACCGAGTACGGCGACGACCCGGTGGCGGTGGCCCGTCGATTCGTCGAACAGGGCGCCACGTGGATCCACGTCGTCGACCTCGATGCGGCACGCAGCGGGTCGCCGGTGAACCGGCCGGTCGTGTCGGCCATCACGCGCGCTGTGCGCGCCAGCGCGCGCGTGCAGACCGGTGGTGGTGTGCGCACCGTCGCCGATGTCGAGGTGCTCGCCGATGCCGGCGTGGCGCGTGTGGTGATGGGGTCGGCGGC
>JBMOFX010000151.1:0-6592 GCA_049318665.1 Ilumatobacteraceae bacterium
GGTGGAGCCACACCACTCGACGACGCAGTGGTGATCACGCTCACCAAGATGAACCGAATCCTCGAGGTCGACGCGGTGAATCGGTTCGCATGGGTGGAGCCCGGCGTGCTGAACCTCGACCTCACCCGCGCGGTCGCCGCACATGGTCTGCACTTTGCGCCCGACCCGAGCAGCCAGCAGAGCTGTTCGATCGGCGGCAACGTGGCCAACAACTCCGGCGGCCCGCACTGCCTCGCTGATGGCGTGACCTCGGCTCACATCCTCGCGTGCGAGGTGGTGCTGCCCGACGGAACCGTCGCCGTCTTCGGGAGCGAGGGCGGTGAGGTGTCGGGATACGACCTGCGCGGCGCCTTCGTCGGCAGCGAAGGGATGTGCGGCATCGCGACGCGCATCTGCGTGCGGCTCTCTCAAAACGCGCCAGCCGTTCGGACGATGCTGTTCGATTTCGATTCGGTGGAGGACGGCGCGCAGACGGTGAGTGCGATCATCGCCGCTGGCATGGTGCCTGCAGCGTTGGAGATGATGGACCGTCTGTGTGTGCAAGCGGTCGAGGAGTACATCCACGCGGGTTTGCCGGTGGATGCCGCTGCGGTGCTGTTGGTGGAGGTAGCCGGGCCAATCAACGGACTCGAGCACGACGTGTCGCGGATCGTCGACATCGCCCGGGCACACCGCACCCGCACGGTGCGCATCGCACAGGACGAAGCCGAGCGTGCGCTGCTGTGGAAGGGCCGCAAGACCGCCTTCGGAGCGATCGCGCGCATCAAGCCCAACTACTACCTGCACGACACCGTGGTGCCGAGACGGGTGCTGCCCGACGTGTTGCGTCAGGTGTACGAGATCGCCGACCGGCATGGGATCATCGTGATGAACGTGTTCCACGCGGGTGACGGCAACCTCCATCCGCTGCTCGTGTTCGACAAGCGTGAGCCGGGGATGATGGAGCGCGTGCACGCGGCGGGCGACGAGATCGTGCGTGTGTCGGTGGCCGCCGGCGGTGTGCTGAGCGGTGAGCACGGCATCGGCCTCGAAAAGCGCGACCTGATGCCGCTGATGTTCGGCCCCGCCGATCTCGCAGCCCAGGCGGCATTGCGGGCGGCGTTCGACACGACCGGTCTGGCCAACCCGACCAAGGTGCTGCCGAGCGCAGCCTCGTGCGGCGACTCGCACTCGGTGCCGGAGGGCGCGTGGATCTGAACACGTTTGCCGAGGCGGTCGGTGCCAGCGACCCGGTCACCGTGAGCGGGATGAGTACGCGTGGCGGGCCGGTGCGCGAGGTGCGCTGCGTGCACCCGCCCTCGGGCATCGCACTGATCGAAGCCGATGAGATGACGGTGCGATGCGGCGCAGGCACCCCGATCGCGGAGTTGGCAGCGGCGCTCGCCGAGGTCGGCCAGCGGACGGTGCTTCCCGACGGTGGCACGGTTGGTGGCGCGCTCGCGACGGGATGGAGCGGCACCCGCCGACTCGGCGACGGGCCGATGCGTGACGCCCTGCTCCAGGCTCGCTACATCGGCGCCGACGGCTCGATCGTGAAGGCGGGCGGGCCCACGGTCAAGAACGTGAGTGGGTTCGACGTGTGCCGCCTGCTGGTCGGCTCTCGCGGCGCGCTCGGGTTTCTCGGCGAGGTAATCCTGCGTACCCGTCCGATCGCGCAGCACTCCCAGTGGTTCACGTCCGAGGCGCACAACCCACTCGCGCTCTTCGAGCGCCTGTACCGACCGACGACCGTGTTGTGGAACGGTGATCGGCTCTGGGTGCTGCTCGAAGGGCATCCGCTTGATGTGGCGGCGGCGGCAGCGGAACACGGTCTCGACGCGTGCGACGGTCCGCCCGCGCTGCCGTCGCACCGTTCGTTCGTTCCCCTCCGCGAGCAGACGATGGTCCGTGACCGGTTCGAGCCCGGGTCGTTCCTCCTCGAAGTAGGGGTCGGCGTGGTGCATGCGGCGCAGCCAGGCGACGCAGGTCGAATTGATCCGGCCGTGGCGGCGGTGTCGGCGCGCGTGAAGCAGCAGTTCGATCCGACGGGGCGGCTCAATCCCGGTGTCGTCGTCGCCTGATCTTCCGTTCGTCGCGCAACCGACGGCAGCGACCGACACGGTCGACGCACTCGCGGCCCGAGCCGCACGCGAGTGGCGACTGCCGCCTCCGGAACGGCTTCGTTCGGGCATGAACGCGCTGTACACGGCGGGCGACGAGGTGGTGTTGCGCATCGGTCGTCCGACCGCCGAGCCGAGTTCGGCGATCTGGCTGGCATCGCTGCTCACTGAAGCGGGTGTTCGCGTGCCTCGGTTCCTCCATCACGACGTGATCGTCGACGACGGGCTGGTGGTGTTCGCACAACAGCGTGAGCAGTCGGTCGCGGCAATCGCCTGGCGTGAGGTCGGCGCGATGGTCGCCCGCGTGCACACGCTCGATCCGAGCATTGTTGCCGAACACTTCCCGACGCCGCCCTGCACATCGTTTCCGTGGTGGGACTTCGATCGCCTGCTCGCAGAGATCGGGCCGACGATCGACGACGAAGCGCGCCGCGGCCTGACGGCAGCCATCGAGCGGCCCCGCGGTTGGTCCGACATCGAGGTCGAACGTGTACTGCTGCATGGCGACGTGCACCCGGGCAACGTCATCCAATCGGCCGCCGGCCCGGTGCTGCTCGACTGGGACCTCGTGTGCATCGGCCCACGTGCATGGGATCACGGTCCGCTGATGACATGGGCCGAGCGCTGGGGTGGCGAACGTGGCACCTACGAGGTGTTTGCCGATGGGTACGGCCGGTCGCTCGGCGACGACCCGGTGGCGGCCGCCGTCGCCGAACTGCGTCTCGTCGCCGCGACGCTGCTACGTGTGCGGGCCGGTCGGTCGGACCCGGTTGCCGCGGCCGAGGCATCGCGCCGCTTGCGATGGTGGCGGGGCGATCCCGATGCACCGCCGTGGCACGCCGCGTGACCTGTCGTCAGCGCGGTTGACAGGTCGGACAGTAGTAACAGGGCCGACCGCCCAGCTCGACAGAGCTGATCGGCGTCGAACACCGCAAGCAGCGATCCCGTTTGTAGGCGTACGTGGCTTCGCCCCGCTTGAGCCGTGTTCCCTTCGGGAGATCGAGCTCGCGTCGATCGACCGTGATGATCCGGTTGTCCTTCACGCCCTGCTTCAGCATCGCCGTGATGGTGGTCCACAGCGCCTGCAGCTCCACCTGATCAAGGTCGCGGCCGAGGCGGGAAGGGTGAATGCCGTTCACGAACAACGCCTCTGCGCGGTACACGTTGCCGACGCCGCAGATGACCGACTGGTCGAGCAGCAGCGCACCGATTGGTTGCTTGCTCTTTCGGATGCGTTCGAAGGCCACCTGAGTCTTCGCATCGCGTCGAAGCGGATCCGGGCCGAGGCGAGCCAGGATGACATCTCGGTCGGACTCGTCGCCGACCGAGCAGTCGGTGGGTCCAGCGAGGTCGATCGTCACTGCGTCGGTCGAGAGCCGCATCCGCACGAGACCCTTGGGCTCGGGCGGGTCGGCCTCTGGGTGGCGGCTGATGCGGAACTTGCCGAACAGACCGAGGTGGACGTGCGTCATCAGGCCGTTGCTCCACTCGTACCAGAGATGCTTTCCGTGAGCACTGACGGTGTCGAGCCGTTGACCGTCTACGAGCACCGCATCGGCGAAACGCCCTTGCGGCGACGACACCACCACGTGTTGGCCTGCCAGCAACTTGCCGTGGTCCGCGGCGATGCGGTGGATCGTGTGTCCCTCGGGCATCGCCGACGATTATGACTCGCCGGTCGCGTTCTTTCCTCTTGCACCGCGAACAAAGCGGATGCTGATCGGGTAACGCCAATACTTGCCTTGACCGGCCCGGATCGCACCGACCACCGCACCGACCGCGAACGGGATGAAGAGCACGGGGAAGAGCAGGAAGAACGGAAAAAAGAACCAGCCGCTGGCATCCCCCGAGTCCGACGACGAACTCCCGATCACCGCGGTGGTGAATGCGGTCACCATGCCGAGGACGTACAGGATCGTGTAGGTGATCTGGAAGTTCAGCGCTTCGGTGCTGTGGTGGCGAAGGTATTCGTCCTTCTTGCCCTCGGTCAGCCGCAACACCAGGGTCAGAATGAAGCCACCGACGAAGAACCCGAGATGCGACAGCACCGGCAGCAAGGACGACGTCGAGTTCCCGCCCGGCTGAGGAGGCGCATACGGGCCCCACGTGGCACCGTCCCACCATCGAAGTGCCGTGCCGTCGGAGTACCAGCCAGCGGGCGGCAGGCCTGGCGGGGGCGACGACGGCAGCTCACTCACCAGGTCATCTTGTCAGAATCACGGTACGGTGCAGCGCCGATGGACCTGCGGATCGACAGCGACGAACTGGCGACGTGCGTGAGTTGCGGGCTGTGCCTGCCGCACTGCCCGACGTTCCGCGTGACGGGGGAGGAGGCGCTGTCGCCGAGAGGCCGGATCGCAGCGATGCGCGCGGTGCAGCAGGAGAACGCACCCGTCACCCCCGAGTTCGTCCACTTCGTCGAGACGTGCGTTCAGTGCCGCGGATGCGAACCGGCGTGCCCGAGCGGGGTGCCGTTCGGACATCTGATGGAGGCAACCCGCACCACCCTCGCCGCCGACGCGACGATCACGCCATGGTGGCAGCGCCTCGGTTTTCGCGTGCTGGGGCACCACCGCACCTTGCTCGCCGGCTCGAGTCTGCTTGCCGTGGCCCAACGCGCGCGTCTCGTGCCGAAGCGGCTCGGGCTGCCGGCACTGCCGATTCGTCGGCCGAAGGCGGTGCAGAGCACGGGCGGCGAGGTGTGGTTGTTCACCGGATGCGTGATGGACGCCTGGTTGCGCGACGTGCACCTCGCCACGGCAACGGTGCTCGACGCGATCGGCGTCAGCTATCGAACACCCTCGTCCGGTGGAGCGTGCTGTGGCGCGTTGCACGTGCACGCCGGGCTCACCACCGAGGCGTCGGCGCTGGCTCAGCGGGTGATCGCGTCTATGCCGGGTGATGCGCCGATCGTCGTCAACTCCGCCGGGTGCGGTGCGGCGCTGAAGGACTACGGCCACCTGCTGGGCACGCCCGCGGCCATCGCGTTCTCGGCTCGGGTGCTCGACGTCCACGAGTTCGTCGTCACGAACATCGAGCGCCTCCGTCCGGCTCGCCGGCTCGGACCGGTCATCGTGCAAGACCCGTGTCACCTCCGACACGTGCAACGCACCCATCTCGCCGTCCGCACCGTGCTTGCGGCTGTCTGCGAGGTCGTCGAACTCGACGACGACGGATTGTGCTGTGGCGCGGGCGGCGCGTACTCGGCACTCGAACCCGAGCTCGCCGGCCTGATCCGCGACCGGAAGCTCGAAGCGATCGCCCGAGCCGGAGGCCACGTGGTGGCCAGCGGCAACCCGGGCTGTGCGATGCACCTGACGGTGGGTGGGGCATCGGTGCGCCACCCGATGGAGATCGTGGCGGAGGCCCTATGAGTGACTACGACGACTTGGCAGACCGGCTCGACGACATCGTCGCCGAGCTCGACGACCGAGCACTTGCGCTGCTGCACGCGGCGGCAGCCGACGGCAGTGGTCGACCAGCCGACGACAAGCGCCTCACGCAGGCGCGTCGAGCGGTGGAGAAGGCGGCACACCTGCTGCGAGGGTGAGACTGACCTCGTCGCCGACCGACACTCGGCCGCCCACCGACACCGTCGCATACACGCCGACGTTCTGATCGAGTTCGCGCACGACGTATCGGAGCACGGCACGGTCGGCGGGCACGTCCGGCGACACCTCGCGGGTCACCATCACGCAACGCGGGCACGGGTCGATCACGTCGAGCGTCGTCTCGCCGATCTGCAGGGTCGTGCCGCGCCAGCCGAACTCAGGGTGACCCGGCTCGTCCCCGGTGTCGATCACGATGTTCGGTCGGAATCTTCGCACGTCGATCGCCGAATCGGGCAGGGCGGCCGCCAGCGAGCGCAACGCCGACGTGGTCATCACCAGCAGCGGAAACGCGTCGAGGTAGATACCCGGGGGCGACTCGAACTCCATCACCACCGGCGGGAAGATCGAGAAATCGGGCAACGGCTCATCGACTTCACGGCCGAAGATCGAACGCAGCTCGTCCATCACATCGTCGGAATCGGGTGCGCCACGCCGATAGTGGTCGAGGTGGTCGGCTGGTTGCAGCGGCCAGAGCGTGACGGCGTGGTCGAGCGCGGCCGACAGCTTCGCGTCGACGTCGGCATCATCGGAGCGAACCGTGGTCCCGTCGGGAAGTGTGATCTCCACCGCCCCGTGGGCATCGCCCACGTACTGCGACGCGAGTCGCATCAGATCACCGATCTTCTTGGCACCGCGGATCCCGCCGCGCACCTCGTCGCGTACGGCCCACCAGCGGTCACCCACCATGCCCGCAGCGGTGAGTTCGGCCGTCTCGACGTCGACCCCGATCATCGACTTCACCGGGTGCTGCCAGAGCTGTGCGACGTGCATGGCCGACTCCCTTCGACGCCGCCGTCAGTCGGCGGACTGGTTGATCGTGTCGATCATTGCACGCAGTTCGCCGTAGCCGTGCCGGGCGAACACGAACCCGATCCGAGGCAG
>JBMOFX010000152.1:0-6591 GCA_049318665.1 Ilumatobacteraceae bacterium
GTGCGTCTGAAGGCACAGACTCCCGGCGATGAGCATCCACGGCAGCAGCGTCATGTGCCCGCTGGCCACCGCCCACCCGCAGAGCACCACGAACAGGAACGGCAGGATGAGCACGTGCGGGTTCCACGGATCCGTGAGCATCCCGCTGCCCAGCGTGTAGCAGAGCATCGTGGCGATGGCGAGCGACGCGAGCGCGCCGGTTCGGCCGGCGACACGGTGACCGACAATGGCGACGCCGACCACCGACACGGCATTGATCAGCCCGACCCCCAGCGCAACGCCGGTGCCGCCACCGAACACGCGGACGGGGATGGCGAGGAGATCGAACAGCAGCGGTCCCGGATGGTTCAAGTTGGTGCCGGCCGTCAACGAGGCAGACGACCATGTGCCGAGCAGTGGGAAGTGGCGGAGCGTGAACACATCGCGCGACCGCAGTTCGATCAGCGCGTTGTCACCGAGGGGGATCCATCGCCCACCCGAGCGACGGGCGATCGCCACCGCAATCGGGATGAGTGCAATCACCACCGCCAGCAGCTCCACCGAGATGCGCTGGCGCGCCGCGAGCGCGGTCTCCCGAAGCCGTGTCACAGCGGTGTCTCCGCCGGAAGCGCGAACACCGCGGTCGGCGTGCCGAGGTGCAGCATCCGGTCGACCATCCGCTGCACGTCGGTCGACACTCGAGGGTCGATCTGCAGGCCGAACAGGTTCGTGTCGATCATCGGCACCAAGTCCGCCAGTCCATCGGCGACGAGGGCGTCGGTGACCGACGTTTCGAGCTCTTCGTACTCGCGCAGCGCCGCCGCATCTCGGGGGTCGAACTGCACGAGTTCGACTGCCCCGGGCAGCGCTGCGACCTGGTCGATGAACACGCCGGTGACGAGTCGGAGTTGGACGGTCGCCTGCCCCGGACCGAGCACCCGCTGCGGAGTCACCGGCACCCGCCAGGTGTTGAGCACGCCGACGTCGTAGCCACGCCGCTCGAGCTCGTTGACGAGGCCATAGCCCTGCGAACCGAAGTAGCGGGCATCGCTCCACGTGACTAAGTAGGTGCCGTCGTGGCCGCTCGTCCCCCCGACGCCCTGTTCGATGGCATCGACGGTCGGACCGGTGACGGCCCGCAGCGTGTCGGAGAGGTACTGCTCAGGCGCGGTGGCGCCGACTGCCTCGACGGTGAGCGCCGCCCACGAACCGATCCCGACGACCGCCACGGCGACCGCAAGGGCAGTCCGAGCGCGGCGTCCACGGAGCACGACGATGACGGTCCACACGATCGACACGATCACCAGTGCGGTCGTGAGCCACGCCCACAACGTGAGGTAGTACCAGACCTTGCCGAAGATCCGGCTCATCGAGATGACCGCGAGCACCATCGACCACGCGATCACCGCGTCGAGCATCACCAACATGCGGTGACGACGCCGCACCACGACGACAACGCTGGCCACCCAGACCGCCAACAGCACGAGGCCCGGCACCACGCTGCCATCGAGCTCGTAGCCCGCCCGCGTGATCCAGCCATCGGCGCCCGTCAGGGCACCGATGAAGCGAGTCGGGTCGAGGTGACGGAGCAGCAACCGCGCACCCTCTGCGACACCGACCGGTTCCTCCGGCGGCGAGCGGAAGTAGTCGCGCAGCATCGCCAAGTTGCCCGGATCGCGTCGGAGTTGATCGACGATCGGTGGGAGCCACAGCACCAGCGCCGCCCCGGCGGCGCCCCCGATCCACGCTGCGATGTTGCGACGCTCAGCCCTGGTTCGCACCGCACGAACGATGAGCACGCAGATCGCCAGGAACGCCATACCGAGCGTGAGCCCGAGGTAGGGGAGATGCGTCTGCGCACAGATCGAACCAGCGACAGCGATGACGACGATGCCGATCCGATCGTCGAGGAGCACGCCCCACACGGCAAGCAGCACCACCAGGAACAGCAGGATCGGCAGGTACGGATTCCACGGTTGCGTCACCACCTCGAAGCCGTAGCCGCGCACGAGGACTGCGAGCAGCGCCGCGACCGCCAGCACCATCGCCACGCCGCCACGCCGACCCGCGAGCCAGAGCACGACGCCGAGCGCCACCAGGTTGAGCACGATCATCCCGACCAACAACCCCCACGCCGAGGCGCCGAGCAAGCGATAGGTCGGCGCAAGCAGGTAGAAGCTGAGCGGGCCGGGATGGCTGCCCTGGTCGGGAAAGATGCCGATCCGGCCGGGGAGGCCGATCAGCGGCGAATGCCGTCCACCGACGTCGCGCACCCGGAACTCGGTCATCGCCAGATCGAGCACCGGGTGGTAGTGGCGCGTCCACAGCACGACCGCCGCCACGAGAAACGGCACCACGAAGATCGCCCACGTGACCCACTGCACCCTGCGGAGCGGCTGCGCCGTCAGCGCCGTCCACATCGACGCGAGGCGGCTCATCCGCGCCGACGGCGCAGGCGCGACATCAGATCGGCGACGCCCCACCGGGTCACCAGCAACATCGACTCCGCCACGATGCTCGACGACATCTTCGACGTGCCGTGCTCGCGATCGCGGAACGTGATCGGCACCTCGACGACCGTGCGGCCGGAGGTCACCAACCGTCGCACCAGTTCGGTGAGGAAGGCGTACCCCTCGGCCGAGGTGGTCGACGGATCGATCGCACTCAGCGCATCGGCTCGATAGGCACGGAAGCCAGACGTGCAATCGCGCACACCGACACCGAGCACGAAACCGGTGTAGCGGTTGCCCCAGCGCGACAACATCCGACGATGGAACGGCCAGTTGACCGTCGCACCACCGGCCACGTATCGGGATCCGACGACGGCGTCGGCGCCACCCCCGATCGCGGCGAGCATCAAGGGAATCACTGCCGGATCATGCGAGAAGTCGACGTCCATCGACACGATGACGTCGTAGCCCTCGTCGAGCGCCGTGGCGAAGCCGTTTCGGTAGGCGCTGCCGAGGCCCTGCTTGCCGGGACGATGCAACACCTTCACCTGGCCGAGCTCGGATGCCGCACGCTCGGCGAGCTGGCCCGTGCCGTCGGGACTGTTGTCGTCGACGACCAGGATCTGCGCATCGGGCACCGCGGCGCGAACCGCAGCCAGGAACGGCTCGATGTTCTCCGCTTCGTTGTAGGTGGGTACCACGACGACACTGCGCACGGGAAGCGATCGTAGCCAGTCACCCCCGCTACTCTGGGCCGTGGTCATGCGAACGGTCCCGTCTGCTCCCCTTGTCGGTCCGTTTGCCGATCGGCTGCTCCGGCTCGATGTCCCGAGCCTGCCCCCAGCGAACCGTGCCGAGGTCGTGGCGTTCACCACTCGTCGGGTCGACACGCTGCCGAGCATCACCTACCTCGGGGTCGTGTTCCTCGCAGCGATCGTGCGACTGGTGTTGTTGCTCCCCGGCAGCGACACCACGCTTCGATTCCTCGCCCGAACCTCACTGCCACTGCTCGGCGAGTACACACGGCTCGTTCGTTCACTGGGGTACGCGTATATCTGGGACACGTGGCCCGACACCGCGCCCGACGGGAGGCTTGCCGCGTGAGTGGCCTCGTCCAGCGCAGCACACGTCTCGAAACCGACGTGCTCGTCGTCGGCTCCGGCGCCGGCGGCGCCACGACCGCGGCACTGCTCGCCGAAGCGGGGATCGACGTGCTCATCGTCGAGGAGGGCCCCTGGGTCGATCAGGACACCGTTCGACCGTTCTCGCTCGAGCAGATGGACGTGCAATATCGATCGGGTGGCGTCACCGTCGCACTCGGACTGCCGTCGATCGCGTACACCGAAGGGCGTTGTGCGGGCGGCGGTACCGAGGTCAATAGCGGGTTGTACTTCCGACCGCCTGCTGACGTCATCGACCAGTGGCGCAGTGAGTACCGGATCGACGACCTCCGACTCGACGACATCGACGCCATCGCCGACGAGGTCGAGCAGGCGATCAACGTCACCGCGGTGCCAGGTGCCCCCACCCCGGCGAGCGAACGTCTCCGCCGCGGCGCCGCGGCACTCCACTGGCGGCACAGTGAGATCCCACGCTGGATGATCTACCCGCCGGGCGGCGACGCCGTGACGGGCAAGCGCCAGAGCATGACTCGCACGTACCTCCCGCGTGCATTCGCCGCCGGTGCTCGGATGGTCGTCGACTGCCGCGTCGATCGCCTGACGCGCCACGGCACTCGCAACGTGCTCGCCGAGATCTCCTACGGCGACGGCACGCGCGGGTCCATCCGTTGCCGCGACGTGTTCGTATGCGGCGGCGCGATCCAGACGCCGGCTCTGCTGCAGCGCTCCGGTTTCCGCAAGCGCGTCGGCAACACCCTCGCCGTTCACCCCACGGTGAAGCTGGCAGCACGCTTCGCCGACGAGATCAACGTGCCCGACGACGTGCCGGTCCATCAGGTGAAGGAGTTCGCACCGCACCTCTCATTCGGCGGCTCGGCCAGCCACCCCGGCCTCGTCGCCCTCGCGCTCAGCGACCACTGGCGCGAGTTCCAGCGGGCAATCACCGACTGGCGGCGCATCAGCGTCTACTACGCGGCCATCACCAGCGAAGGCCGAGGCCTCGTGAAGGCAGTCCCGGGGTTGCGCGACCCGCTCGTCACGTACCGGCTCACGCACCGCGACCGCGCACTGCTCGGCAGTGGACTGGCGCGACTCGCGCTGCTGATGCTCGAAGCAGGCGCCGACGAGGTGTACCCCTCGTTCCGCAACGCACCCGTGGTGCGCAACCGAGCCGACCTCGACACGCTCACCTCACGCTTCGCCGCCTCGAAAGCGACCGTGATGACCGTGCACCTGTGTTCGACCGTTCCCATGGGCGAGGACCTCAGCCGATGCGGTGCCGATTCCTTCGGTCGCGTCCACGGGACCCAGGAGATCTATGTGAACGATGCCTCGCTGTTGCCGAGCGCACCGGGCGTCAACCCGCAGGCAACGGTGATGGCCATCGCGATCCGCAACGCACGGCAGTACATCGACGCGCGAGCGCGAGTGCGCGAGACCGGCCGTGGTTGAGCGCTTCGCCCCACCCGCCACCACGGTCGTCACCGGGGCGGCCGGATGGCTCGGCCAAGCGCTCGTGGCGCGTCTCGCCGCCGACAGCCGCCGGTCGGCGATTCGGGTCTTGGTGCACCGGGCCGACGAATCCGCAGTGTTCGCACGCCTCGGTCGCGATGTGCAGGTCACCGTCGGCGACATCGCCGAACGTCGTACGGTCGACGCGCTCCTCGATGGCTGTGGCAGCGACTGCGACGTCATCCACACCGCCGGGGTGATCCACCCGGCGAAGGTCGCCGACTTCTACCGGGTGAACGCCGACGGCACCCGTCATGTCGCCGAGGCCGCACTCGATGCCAGGGTGCGCAGAGTGGTCCACGTCAGTTCGAACAGCCCGTTCGGCACCAATCCCGACCCGACCGACGTGTTCCGCGCCGACGAGCCGTACCACCCGTACTACGGCTACGGACGCTCGAAGATGCAGGGCGAGCAGGCGGTGTTCACCGCCATCGAGCGCGGCCTCGACGCAACGATCGTTCGGCCGCCGTGGTTCTACGGGCCCTACCAGCCGCCGCGCCAGACCACGTTCTTCCAGATGGTGCGCGCCGGTCGCTTCCCTGTCATTGCGGGTGGGCGGCAGCGCCGCTCGATGGTCTACGTCGACAACCTCGTCGACGGCGTGCTGGCGGCCGAGCTCACGCCGCAGGCCAAGGGACACGGGTATTGGATTGCCGACCGTCGCCCCTACGAGGTGATCGAGATCGTCGAGACCGTCGGTCGGGCGCTGCGCGACGAGGGTCTGTCCGTGAAGGACGGTGCCCTCCGACTCCCCGCCATCGCTGGCCGCGTCGCCGAGTTCGCCGACGCGCTCATCCAGCGCACCGGCCGCTACCAACAGCAACTGCATGTGCTCGGTGAGATGGACAAGACGATCGCGTGCGACATCTCGGCCGCACAGGCCGAGCTCGGCTACGAACCCCAGGTCGACCTCTACGAGGGCATGCGACGCAGCATCCGCTGGTGCATCGAGCAGGGACTCGACCTGTGACCCGGTCGCTCGTCACGGGCGGCTCGGGCTACTTCGGCTCGCTGCTGGTTGAACACCTCCGGCGTGCGGGCCACGAGGTGCGCGTGCTCGACCTGTTCGACACCGACGACCGACCGAGCGACGTCGAGATCGTCGTCGGCGACATCCGCGATCGGGCGACCGTGGCCGCCGCCGTCGACGGCGTCGACATCGTGTTCAACAACGTCGCGCAGGTGCCACTCGCCAAGGACCACCATCTGCTTCGTTCCGTCAACGTCGACGGCACGGTCCTGCTGCTCGACGAGGCACGCCGCGCGAAGGTGTCGAAGATCGTGCACACCAGTTCGAGTGCGGTGTTCGGCATTCCCGCGACCAACCCGGTGCTGCCCACCACGGTGCCATCACCGGTGGAGGCCTACGGACACGCCAAACTCGCCGCCGAGTGGGCCTGCCTCGACGCGGCCGCGGCTGGGCTCGACGTCTCCATCGTCCGGCCCCGCACGATCCTCGGCCACGGCCGCCTCGGCATCTTCGGGATCCTGTTCGACTGGATCGCCGACGGCGCCGACGTCGTCGTCCT
>JBMOFX010000153.1:0-6539 GCA_049318665.1 Ilumatobacteraceae bacterium
GGCGACGGCGCACGATGAGCTTCTGCGACGGCTTGTTGGTGTTGCGGGTACGCACGCCCTCGGGCTTGCCCCACGGCGACACGGCGGGACGACCACCGGACGTACGGCCCTCGCCACCACCGAGCGGGTGGTCGACGGGGTTCATGGCCACACCACGGGTCTGGGGGCGGATGCCCTTCCAGCGGTTGCGGCCGGCCTTGCCGATCTTGATGAGCTCGTGCTCGCTGTTGCCGACCTCGCCGACCGTGGCGCGGCAGTCGATGAGCACGCGGCGCATCTCGGTGGACGGCATGCGGAGGGTGGCGTACTCGCCTTCCTTCGCGACCAACTGCACGGCAACGCCGGCCGACCGAGCGATCTTGCCGCCCTGGCCGGGTCGCAGCTCGACGTTGTGGACCGTGGTACCGACCGGGATGTAGCGCAGCGGCAGTGCATTGCCGGGCTTGATGTCGGCACCTTGGCCGCTCCGGATGTGTGCGCCGACCTCAAGGCCCTTCGGGGCCAGGATGTAGGCCTTCTCGCCGTCTGCGTAGTGCAGGAGGGCGATGCGGCAGGTGCGGTTCGGGTCGTACTCGATGGCGGCGACCTTGGCGGTGACGCCGTCCTTCACGCGCTTGAAGTCGATGAGGCGGTACTGGCGCTTGTGGCCACCACCGCGGTGACGCGAGGTCTTGCGACCGTAGACGTTGCGTCCACCGGTCTTGTGCGTGGGGGCCAGCAGCGACTTCTCGGGCGTCGTCTTCGTGATCTCCGAGAAGTCGGAGCTCGTCTGGAAGCGACGGCCGGGGCTGGTGGGCTTACGGGAACGAATGGCCATGATCGACGTCCTCAGTTCTCGAACAGCGGGATTTCATTGCCCGCTGCCAGGGTGACGATGGCGCGCTTGGTAGCGGGCCGGGATCCCATCTTGTTGGACCGACGCATGCGCTTGCGCTTGCCCGGGCGGTTCAAGGTGTTGACCTTCACGACTTTCACGCCCCAGATCGCCTCGATGGCGTCGTGGATCTCGGGCTTGCTGGCGCTGGTGTGGACCTTGAAGGTGTAAACGCCGCGCTCGATGAGCGCGTAGCTCTTCTCCGAGACGACGGGGGCGAGAATGATGTCGCGAGGGTCTTTCATGACGCTGCGCTCTCCTTGGCGGCGGCCGGAGCCGTGGTGGGCAGCGTGGCCGAGGTGAACACGACGACGTCATTGCAGAGGATGTCGTAGGCGTTGAGTTCGGCACGCTCGATCAGCTGCACCTCGGGGAGGTTCGTGAAGCTGCGGATCGTGTTGATGTCGTTGCGGTCGACGACGACGAGGACCTTGCCCTCGGCACCGATCGCGGCCAGCGCCGCCTTGGCGACCTTGGTCTTCGGGGCGTCGAAGCCCCACTGGTCGAGGACGATGACCTTGCCCTCGGCAGCACGGTCGGACAGCGCCGACCGCATCGCGAGGCCGATCATCTTCTTCGGGGTGCGCTGGTCGTACTTGCGTGGCTTCGGGCCGAGGGCGACGCCACCACCGCTGTAGTGCGGGGCGCGGATCGAGCCCTGGCGGGCGTTGCCGGTGCCCTTCTGCTTGAACGGCTTCTTGCCGCCGCCACTGACCTCGGCACGCGTCTTGGTGCTCTGCGTGCCGGAGCGGCGGGCGGCGAGCTGCGCGGTGACGACCTGGTGCATCACCGGCACGTTGGGCTGGATGCCGAAGATGGCGTCGTCGAGTTCGACGTTGCCCGCCTTCGCTCCTGCCGCGGTCTTCAAGGTGATCGACGCCATGATCAGCGCGCTCCCTTCTTCTTGTTCTTCACGGCGTTGCGCACGATGACGACGCCGCCGTTCGGGCCGGGGACCGAGCCCTTCACCAGCAGCAAGTTGCGCTCGGTGTCGGCCTCGACCACTTCGAGGTTGAGGGTGGTGACCTGCTCGTGGCCCATGTGGCCAGCCATGCGCAGACCCTTGAAGACGCGACCCGGGAAGCTGCACGACCCGATCGAGCCGGGTGCACGGTGGTGCTTGTGGTTACCGTGGCTGGCGCCCTGACCAGCGAAGTTGTGACGCTTCATGCCACCGGCAAAGCCCTTGCCCCGGCTGACTGCCGTGACGTCGACCTTCTCACCCTGGGCGAGCTGGTCGACACCGATCTCCTGGCCGACTTCGAAGCCGTCGACCGAGTCGAGGCGAAGCTCGACCAGGCGACGACCGGGCTGCACGCCCGCCTTCGCGAAGTGACCGGCCTCGGGCTTCGGGAGCTTCTTGGCGTCCTTGTGACCGTAGGTGACCTGCAGGGCCGTGTAGCCGTCACGCTCGGTGGTCTTCACCTGGACGATGCGCGCCGGCTCGACGCGGAGCACGGTGACGGGAACGACTTTGTCGTTCACCCACACCTGGCTCATGGCGACTTTCTCGCCCACGATCGCTTTCAGTGCCATGTCGGCAGCCTCTTCCGTCGGACCCGGCGGACCGGGCATCTCTTCTATCTGGTGGTGCATGTGGTGGCACTGGCCATTCGACCCGTGCCGCTTCACGCAAGTGCTCCGCAGGTCAAAGGACCGGCGGAGCACGGAGTTATGTTGTTGCCGTGTGGTCCCCTTCCCATGGGAAGGGCTCACCCGGACGCAGATTGACTTGGCAACGCTACCGGTGGTCGCCACCCATCACCAACCCCCTCCTGGCGAGATGCTGCGGCGGGAGCGGCAGACTGTAGCGATGGGACGTGGCGAGCTGAGAATTCATGTGGGCGCCGCCCACGGCGTCGGCACCACCTACCGCATGCTCGACGAGGTGCTCCGCCGCCGGGCCCGCGGCGCGTCGGTGGCGGTCGGGTGCGTCACCACCCACGATCGACCGAACACCGCAGCGAAGCTCTGTGAGCTCGGACTGCCCCCGCTCGACGTCGTCGACCTCGACGTCGAGCGCCTCCTCCGAGAGGCACCGGCGGTCGTGGCGATCGACGAACTGGGCCACGACAATGCCGAAGGCTCCGCCCGCGCACACCGCTGGCAGGACGTCGAGGTGCTGCTCGCGGCAGGCATCGACGTCATCACCACATTGACCGTGCAGCACATCGAATCGCTCGCGGATCCTGTGGCGCGGATCATCGGTGCTGCGCCCACCGCCCAGGTGCCCGACGAATTCCTCCGCCGCGCCCACCAGGTCGAGTTGGTCGACATCACCCCCGAGGCGATGCGTCGGCGCATCGCCCACGGCAACGCCTTTCTCGTCGACGAACTCGATCCGGCGACCGCCGACCTCTTCAACACCGCTGCCTTCGCCGAGTTGCGCTCGTTGCTGCTGTTCTGGATGGCCGACCACATCGAGAGCGTCACACCCCGGCGCGCCCTGCACCACGGGGTCGAGGTGCGCGAGCGCGTGGTCGTCGCGGTCACCGACGCGCCTGGCAGCGAAGCGATTATCCGCCGCGCCGCACGGGTCGCGCAGCGTTCCCGCGCGTCGCTCGTTGGCGTGCACGTGAGCACCACGCGAACTCCCACCACCGCGCCCGCCCCGTCGATCGAGGCCCGGCGAGCACTCCTCGCCGAACTGGGCGGCACCTTTCGCGAGGTGCGCGGCGACGACGTGGCAGAGACGCTGCTCACGGTCGCGGCAGCCGAGGGCGCCACGCAGCTGATCATCGGCACGTCCGGATCACGAGGTGTCGGCGGCACCGTGGTCGAGCGGATCATCCGTCTCGCAGCCGCTCGCGACGCCTCCGTCGACATCCACGTGGTCGCGCAGCACACCGCCGGCCCGCGGCGGAGCCCCCGGCACGCGTGGGCACCATCGGCGCTGTCACGCCGCCGCCAGGTGCTGGGGCTGGTCGGTGGCGCGATCATCCTCGCCGTGGTGACGGCACTGTTCGTGTTCACCCGCGACGCCATCTCGTTCTCGACTGCATTGGCGGTGTACCTGCTCGTCGTGGTGGCGATCACCGCCGTCGGCGGTCGGTTGCCCGGCGTTGCCGCTGCAATCACCGCGCCGCTCCTGGCGAACTGGTTCCTCGTCGAGCCGTACCACACCCTGCGCGTGGGCCAGGCCGAAGACGCGCTCGAGCTGATCACCTTCGTGTCGGTGGCGATCATCGTGTCCGCGTTCGTCTCGGTGGCCGCACGGCGAGCACAGGAAGCGGAGCGTGCCCGTGTGGAGGCGGCGACCTTGGCGGCGTTGGCAGGTTCGAGTGGGCCCGACGCGCTCGACGCGATCACCGAACAGCTCCGCACGAGCTTCGGGCTCGATGCCGTCGCGGTGCTGAAACTCGGCGACCACGGCAGCGAGGTGCTCGCGAGCTCGGGGCCGTGGAACACCGCGGCAGGTCCGCGTTCGGTGGAGGAGCTGCTGGCCGACGACGTGCTCCTGGCGGCACGAGGTCGAACGCTCACCGTCGACGATCATCGAGTGCTGCGCGCCTTCGTGCTCCACCTCGCGAAGGCGCTCGAACAGCAACGCCTGGCCCAGGCGGCGTCGGAGGCAGACGCCCTCGGGCAGGCCGACGAACTGCGCACGTCGATCCTGCGCGCCGTGTCGCACGATCTGCGCACGCCACTCGCAAGCATCAAGGCGTCGGCGTCGAGCCTCCGGCAGGTCGACATCGACTGGCCGGACGAGGTCCGCGCCGAGTTCCTGTCGTCCATCGAGGAGGAGACCGATCGACTCACCGCGATCGTCACCAATCTGCTCGACATGAGCCGACTGCAGGCCGGTGTGGTGCGACCGGTGTTACGACCCGTCGCGCTCGAGGAGGTGGTGCCAGCGGCGCTCCACAGTCTCGGTGTCCGCGCCGTGGACGTCGAGCTGATCCTGCCACCGTCGCTCGCCGATGTCGACGCCGACCCGGCACTGCTCGAACGGGTGGTCGCGAACCTGATCACCAACGCGGTCGACTGGTCGCCGCCCAACGATCAGGTGCGCGTGCTGGCGCACCAGCGTCTGCACGACATCCAACTCCACGTCATCGACCACGGGCCCGGCATCCGACCACGAGAGCGGGCCACCGTGCTCCAACCGTTCCATCGCGTGTCCGACAGCGAACGACATGGCGGCGTGGGCCTCGGATTGGCCATTGCCGACGGGCTCACCGCCGCGATGGGCGGGCGGCTCGAACTGCGCGACACCGCACGCGGCGGTCTCACCGCCGTGGTGACGCTCCCGATCAGCGGCGATCGGAACGGCGACGCCCTTGGCGAGGCGGCACGTCGGCCATGACCCGCATCCTGTGCGTCGACGACGAACCGCACCTGCTGCGCACGCTCGGAGCGAACCTGCGCGCCCGGTCGTACGACGTCGACCTCGCTGCGACAGGCGCCCGTGCGCTCGAGCTCGCCCGGAGCAATCGGCCCGACGCAGTGATCCTCGACCTCGGCCTGCCCGACATGAGCGGACTGGAGGTGATCCGCTCCCTGCGCCACTGGACGCAAGTACCGATCGTGGTGCTGTCGGCGCGCGACACCGAGTTCGACAAGATCGGCGCCCTCGATGCAGGCGCCGACGACTACGTCGCGAAGCCCTTCGGGGTCGGCGAGCTGATGGCTCGGGTTCGAGCGGCGCTTCGACGCGCCGCGCCGGCCGACGAGGTGCCCGTCATCGTCACACCCGATCTCACGATCGATCTCGCCGCGCGCACCGTGGTGACGCGTCGGGGTGAATCGAAGCTCACGCCGACCGAATGGCATGTGGTGGAGGTGCTCGTTCGCAACTCGGGCCGCCTCGTCACCGGGCGCGATCTGCTCCAGCAGGTGTGGGGCCCGCAGTACAGCGACGAGACCAACTACCTCCGCGTCCACATGGCCCACATCCGTCGCAAGCTCGAACCCGAGGCGGGCACCCCGCAGTACTTCCACACCGAGCCCGGCATGGGATACCGCTTCCAACCCCCTGGTCACCAGGCTGATGCTGTCGAGGGCGACCGCTAAGAAACCGTTAACAGGCGCGGGCGTCTTCGACGGGTGCGGCATCGTTGCGAGGCCGACCCGTCGGCACGTATGGCACCTCTCAAGCGACTCCTCCTCGGTACACCACTCTCGAGTGCCGACGAACAGCACCAACGGCTCAGCAAGAAGATCGCACTCCCGGTCTTCGCGTCCGATGCCATCTCGTCCACGGCGTACGCCACCGACGAAATCCTGGTCGTGTTGCTCACCCAGGCAGGCATCGGTGCCGCTGCGTTCGGTCCGCTCGTACCGATCGCCGTGGTGGTGTGCGTGCTCCTGGCGATCGTGGTGCTCAGCTATCGCCAGACGATCATGGCTTACCCGTCGGGCGGCGGTGCCTACATCGTCAGCCGCGAGAACCTGGGCACGCTGCCAGCACTCGTCGCAGCCTCCGCGTTACTCGTCGACTACATCCTCACGGTCGCCGTGAGCGTCGCCGGCGGTGTCCTTGCGATCCGCACTGCCACCGGCTTCTCGTCGAACCTCACCGTTCCGATCTGTCTGCTCTGTGTGCTGTTGATGACTGTGGTCAACCTCCGCGGCGTGAAGGAGAGCGGTGCCGCGTTCGCCGGGCCGACCTACTTCTACATCGTGATGCTGCTGATCCTGCTGGGCACCGGGTTCTACCGCGTGT
>JBMOFX010000154.1:0-6491 GCA_049318665.1 Ilumatobacteraceae bacterium
CGAGCCCGAGCAGATGGCCAACCCGAAGGAAGCGTTCACGAACAACCCCTACGCCGAGGCCGAGGTGCACATCACGTTCACCGGACAGGGCCGGCCGAGCATGTTCGGTGGCGAGCCCGACACGCCGCACGAGGCACCCGGCGAGGAGTTCGCAAAGGGCCACTACGAGCAGCTCGTGCAAGCGCACGGCACGATCCGCGTCGGCGACCGCGAGTGGGAGATCCGCGGCCATGGCTTGCGCGACCACTCGTGGGGCCCGCGCTACTGGCAGGCACCGTGGTACTACCGGTGGCTCACCGCCAACGTCGACGAAGGGTTCGGCTTCATGGCGAGCCGCGTCGCGAAGAAGGACGCCCCGGGCACCCGTGGTGGCTTCGTGTGGGAGGACGGTCAGATCCACTACTGCGACGACGTGTCGATCACCACCGAGACCCGCGGCGACGAGTCGTACCACGACCGCATCACCGGCGTGCTCCGGTCGTCACGCTCCGGTAAGGAATGGCGCTTCCGCGGCGAAGTGATGGACCTCATCCCGCTCCGCAACCGTCGCCAGGATCCCGACGGCAACTGGTTGATGACGCGTATCAGCGAAGGCATGACCCGCTGGACCGTCGACTCGGGTCCGTACGAGGGCAAGGTCGGCTACGGCCTCAGCGAATACCTCGACCAGATCATCGACGATCAACCGGTTGGCATCGCCGAATAACCCGACGACGCGGGCGTCAGATGAGGACTGAGTAACTCAGGAACCGAGCGGCGAGGTCGGTGTCGCCAACCACGTCCACCGAGCTCACCGGACGGCGCCGCCAGAGCGCGAGCAGGATGTCGTTCGCGGTGCCACGGATCGCGCAATCCCCCTTGGCGTGCTCGCGAGTGATCTCGTAGCCGGCGCCGGATGGGCGCAGCGTCCATTCGCCGGGGACATCGCCGCAATGGAGGTGCACAGAACCGTCGGGTCGTGTCCCCGGTTCGCCAACGAGGAGGCAGGTGAGGAACTCGTCGATGCCATCGCTGGCGAGCGTCGCCTCGATCGTGTGGTCATCGCCCACGGCGTGCTCCGCATCCCACCGGTGAACGGCAACCTCGTGCGCCACGCGCCGCACCACCCAACCCGCGGTCTGATCCGCACCGGTCCAGTTCCAGATCGGTGTGGCCGGGTCGGTCGATGCCAGCAGTTCAGCAAGGCGTCCGAGCACGCCGCGGACGTCGGCGACGAGCACGTCATCCGCCGGCCGCGCCCGGGGCTCGAACGGGCCGGGCATCGCCGCACGTTCGGCGACGACGTTCGCCCAGAACTCGGCAACCCCGGCGACGTGCCAGCACAGCGCACCGAGATCCCAGCCGGGGCACGAGGGCACGGCGACGTCGAGACCGGCCCGCTCGCACGCCGCGGCGAGTGCCTCGCCATCGCGTCGGAGGCCGGACAAGAAGTCGGATCTTTCCACCCGCTCGATGCTGCCAGACGGCACAACTGTTCCGACTACCGTGCCGACATGACGAACGAGCCAAGCCGCCACGCTGCCATCGCCACGCAGGTCATCGGCTCGATCGTGCAGGCCGGCAGCGTGGCGCTCTCGCCCGATGGACGCACGGTCACGTTCGTCGTCGTCCGCACCGACATCGCGGGGAACCGGGTGACGTCGCAGATCTGGGCGGCAGCAGTCGATGGCTCGACGCCACCTGCACCGATCACGGCGGGCGACCACGACGCCCAGCCCGCCTGGAGCCCGGACGGCCGCTGGCTCGCCTTCACCGGCAAGCGCAGCAGTGACACGAGCGAAGCGACGCTGCACGTCCTGCCGATCGGCCAGGCGGGCGAGACTCGCACCGTGGCGACGATGCCCGACGGCCTCACCCAACCGCGATGGAGCCCCGACGGCAAGCTCATCGCCTTCACGAGTCGAACTCGTCACGAGCGGTACAGCGCGACGAGCGAGGCCTGGCAGGCGCCACGAAAGATCGAGCGGTTCTTCAGCCGGCTCGAGGGGCAGGGTTGGATCTACGACCGCCCGTCGCATGTCTACGTCGTACCCGCCGATGGCACCGTGCCGCCGCGCAACCTCACGCCGGGCGAGTTCCAGCACGACGGCGTGGCCTGGACGCCCGACGGCACCGCGATCGCCACGAGCGCGCAGCGCCACGACACGTGGGACCTCGACTTCGCGACCGACGTCTACCGCGTCGGTCTCGACGGGACGATCGACGAGATCACACACCAGACCGGCGTGTACCAGCGCCCCTCGGTGGCACCCGGTGGCAGCGTGGTCGCGTTCGTCGGTTCCGACGACTCGAGCACCTATCCGCAGAACCTCCACGTCGGCATCTCGCCCATCGGTGGCGGCGAGATCCATTGGCTGTCGCGCGCACTCGACCGGACGTTCGAACCGACCGCCGGCGCGCACGCACCGCAATGGGAGTCGGCCGAGACCTTGCTCGCCTCTGCCGAGGACGCCGGGGAGACCCACCTGTGGCGGGTGCATCTCGATGCCAGCGCGCCAGAGAAGCTGACCACGGGGCCGATCACCGTGAAGGCGTTCGATGCGGCGGCCGGGACGATCGTGGTTGTCGCTGGCGCGGTCGACGCGGTGAACGACGTGTTCGTCGTGCGCGACGGCGAGATGGTGCGACTCACCGACTTCGCCGATCGATATCGGGCGGCCGCAGCGCCGCTCGCCTGGGAGCGCTTCAGCGTGCCGACGTCGGACGGCACTGATCACATCGACGCGTGGATCATGCGCCCGGCTGGGTTCGATTCCACGGTGCGGTACCCAGTGCTCCTCAACGTGCACGGCGGCCCACACACGCAGTACGGCGAGACCCTGTTCGACGAGGCCCAGCTGCAGGCGGCCGCGGGTTTCGTGGTGGTGATGTCGAACCCACGCGGCTCGTCAGGACGCGAGCAGGCCTGGGGCCAGGCGATCCTCGGCCCGAACCATCACGCCGCGCCCGGCACCGGTTGGGGCAGCCGCGACGTCGACGATGTGCTCGCCGTGCTCGACCACGCGCTCGCAACGTACGAGTTCTGCGACTCAGCACGAGTCGGCATGATCGGCGGCAGCTACGGCGGGTTCATGGCCACGTGGCTCGCCGCCAAGCACGGCGATCGCTTCCGCGCGATCTGCTCCGAACGCGCCGTCAACAACATGCTCAGCGAAGAGTGGTCGAGTGACATCGGGTCGGTGTTCCGCGTCGAGATCGGCCCGACCCACCTCGACGACCCTGAGCAATACGAAGCGATCTCACCCGTGCGATGGGTTCGCGACATCCACGTGCCGATGCTGCTGATCCACAGTGAGAACGATCTGCGGTGCCCGATCGGTCAGGCCGAGGAGTTGTTCATGGCGCTGCGACTCCTGCGTCGCGACGTCACCTTCTACCGGTTCCCCGGGGAGGGTCACGAGCTGTCGCGCAGCGGCTCACCGGTCCATCGCGTGCAGCGCGCCGAGATCATCCTCGACTGGTTCGCCGAGCGCCTCGCCTGAGCCGGGTTACTCGGCGAGCCAGGCGTCGATCAGCTTGCGCGCGATCGAGATGCGCGGCGGGATCGTCGGCAGCTCGTCCTTGCGATACCAGTTCGCGTCGACGATCTCGCTCGGGTCGCACTCGATCTCACCGCTCACCCACTCGGCGGTGAAGCCGAGCATCAGGCTGTGCGGGAACGGCCACGGCTGGCTTCCCCAGTAGCGCGGGTTGGTGATCTCGATGCCGACCTCCTCGCGCACCTCGCGGATCACGGACTGCTCGAGCGATTCACCGGGTTCGACGAAGCCCGCCAGGCAGCTGTACAACGGCGCCCGGAACGCCACGCCTCGGGCGAGCAATGCCTCCTGGTCGGGCCCCGGCTCACCGCGAGTAACGAGCGTGATCATCGCCGGGGCGAGCCGCGGGTACGCGAGCAGCCCGCAGGCCGGGCACTTCATCGAGCGGTCGGTCTCCGAGAGCTCGGTGGCTGTCGCGCAGCGGCCGCAGAAGCGATGGGTGCGCGCCCACTCGGTGAGCTGCACGGCCCGACCTGCGATCGCCCACTCGACCTCGCTCGCCCGCCCGTAGTACGAGTACAGATCGGTGGCAGCGCCGTAGGACGGGTCCTCACCGTGCGGCACGTCGACCGCCCACACCGCCTCGTCACCGTGCATGCCGATGAAGTGCACCGGAGCGGCGTCGATCTCGAGCCGGTCGGAGATGAAGACCGAGGAACGCACGACATGGATGTACCGATGGGTCCCGATCTCGGGGAACGGTCGGAGCGCAGGAATGAATTCGGGCACGGACGTCACCATAGGATCGTGCCATGACCAACATCGTGATCGTCGACGCTGTCCGCACGCCCATCGGTAAGCGCAACGGTGGCCTCTCCACCCTTCATCCCGCCGAGTTGCTGGCCTCTGTCCAGAAGGCAATCGTCGACCGCACCGGCATCGATCCCACGGAGATCGGCCAGGTCGTGGCCGGCTGCGTCAGCCAGGTCGGCGAGCAGGCCTTCAACGTCGGCCGCACGGCGTGGCTCAGCGCCGGCCTGCCGCTCAGCGTTGCCACCACCACGGTCGACACGCAGTGTGGCAGCAGCCAGCAGGCCACCAACCTCGCCACGGCACTCGTCGGCAGCGGCGTGGTCGATGTGGCGCTCGCCTGCGGCGTCGAGTCGATGAGCCGCATCCCGATCGGCGTGGGCGGCAGCAAGAACCTCGGGCTCGGCATCCCGATCCCGAAGACCTACTTCGAGCAGTACGAGATGACCTCGCAGTTCGAGGGCGCCGAGCGCATCGCCGACAAGTGGGGCATCACTCGCGAAGACACCGACGCGTTCGGCTTCCGCAGCCAGCAGCTCGCAGCGCAGGCGTGGAACGAAGATCGGTTCTCCGGTCAGTACCTCACCATCGAGGCACCCGACCGCAACGAGGACGGCAGCCTGGCCGACACCATGCACACGGTGAGCCGCGACGAGGGCCTGCGCGAGACGACGCTCGAGAAGCTCGCCAGCTTGAAGCCGGTCGCCCGCGAGAACGGCGTGCACACGGCCGGCAACTCGAGCCAGATCAGCGACGGCGCAAGCGCAGTGCTGCTGATGAGCGAGGAGAAGGCGGCTGCCCTCGGCCTCACGCCGCGGGCTCGCATCGTCGACACCTGCCTCGTCGGCGTCGACCCCGTGCTGATGCTCACCGGCCCCATCGACGCGACGCAGCGTCTGCTCGCCCGCACCGGGCTCTCGATCGACGACATCGACACGTTCGAGATCAACGAAGCGTTCGCTTCCGTGGTGCTTGCGTGGCAGAAGGAAGTCGGCGCGAACCCCGACAAGGTCAACCCGAACGGCGGCGCGATCGCCCTCGGCCACCCGCTCGGTGGCACCGGTGGCTTCCTGCTCACCAAGGCCCTCTACGAGCTCGAGCGCACCGGCGGCCGGTACGGCCTCGTGTCGATGTGCTGCGGTGGCGGTCTCGGCACCGGCACCATCATCGAGCGGATCTGACACGCCGCAACCACGTTGCCCGAACGGGCGAACGATGTAACACCCCCTTGCGAAGATGCGGGTGTGAGCGGCGGGAGTGCATCCGAACGTGAGGGCGGCAGCATCGAGGAGATGCTGCGCGGCGTCGACGTGGCGGTGTTGCTGCGTCATGTCACTGACCGGCTGCTCGAGCACGGCGCCGAGGGCGCTGACGGCCTCGATGACGCGACCTTGCACGACACCGTCGTCTTCGTGCACGGCGAGCGGTCGCGGTTCGCGGTGGCGTTCGCAGAGCTGCTCGCCGAGTGGGACACCCGGCGCATTTGGGAATCCGACGGATCGCGCAGCCCCGCCCACCGGCTCGCCCGCGAGACCAGATCGTCGGTCCGCGCCGCACGCAACGACCTACATCGCGCCCGCCGTGTCCGGCACCTACCGTTGGTGCGAGAGGCGGTCGTGGCAGGCGTGTTGTCGATCGATCATCTCGATCTGCTCGTTCACGTCAACACGCCCGAACGGCGGCAACTGTTCATCCGCGACGAAGGCGTCCTCATCCAGGAATGCTCTGGGCTGTCGTACGCCGATGGTGCCCGTACGGTCCGCTACTGGGCGATTCACGCCGACGAACAGCTCGAACGCGAACGCGATGCGGCGCGACCCGATTCCGACGACGATGCTGTCGGCGACACTGCGGCTGCACCCGACGACGCCAACGCACCACCATCCGACGACCACCTCGGCTCCCAGGCACCCACCACCGACTCGCGCTTGCACGCGTCACGCACGCTCGACGACGCGCTGATCATCGATGGCACCCTCGACGCGATCGACGGCACGATCGTCGAGAACGAACTCAGCCGGCTCGCGGACGAGATCCGCCTCGCCGACCGACGCAACGGTGTCGAGCGCTCCCCCGCCCAACGCCGCGCCGCAGCACTGGTCGAGATGGCCCGCCGGTCCGCAACTGCACCCGAACACGGCCGCCGCCCGCGACCGCTGTTCACCGTGCTCATCGGCGAGCGGACCCTCGACCGGCTCTGCG
>JBMOFX010000155.1:0-6409 GCA_049318665.1 Ilumatobacteraceae bacterium
GGCGACGCCGTCGATCTCGACCAGCGCCGCAGTCACCGCACCGAGGTCGATGCCATCGGGAGCGGCTTGGACGAGGATCCGCACCGCATCACGACCGAGCCGCCACGCCCGGGGAAGGATGAACAGGCCGATCGCTGCGCCGATGACGGGGTCGACCCAGCCCCATCCGGTGAGCCACATCAGCGTCGCGGCCACGATCACCCCGACGGATCCGAGGAGGTCGGCGAGCACCTCCGAGTACGCGCCGCGCACGTTGAGGCTCTCGGCCGCTCCTTCGCGCAACAGCGCGAACGCGACGACATTCACCGCGAGCCCGAGCACACCCACCACCAGCACCGGCAGCGACGCAACATGGGGAGGCTCACCGAGTCGACGAACGGCTTCGATGAGCACGGCAGCGGCAACGCCGAACAGCAACACCGCGTTGGCCAATGCAGCGAGGATCTCCAACCGGTAGAGCCCGAAGGTGCGATGCCGTGCCTGCGATGCACGGTTGGCGGCGGTGATGGCGGCCAACGCCATGGCGAGGCCGAGTGCATCGGTGGCCATGTGCCCGGCATCCGACAGCAACGCCAACGAGCCCGTCGCCCAACCGACGGCCACCTGCACGACCAGGAATCCGACGACGAGCCCGAACGACCACCACAGCCGACCCGCATGGCGGGCGCCGGCCCGGGTGTGGCTGTGACCGTGGTCGTGTCCTGCCATTCGCGTCACGCTAGCGACGTCAACCGAACGGCTGAGTTCCGTCGACGATCAGATGCGCGCACGCAACCGGCTTGTCGCGACTCGCGTAGGCCAGTTCGTTGGGCATCCACACGGTCTCCCACATGGTGCGCGACAACTCACCGTCTCGCGCCACGCCACGCTCGAGGCGGACGAGTTGCGGCGCGTCGACCCACACACGCACGTCGAGGTCGTCACGGAACATCTGGTGCAGCGCGCACACGCCTTCGATGACGATCAGTCCCTCCGGACGAACCTGTCGACTCGGACGGGTGCGCTTGGTGGCCCATTCGAACTCGTCGAACTCTGCGGTCGATCCGGCGATCAGCTTGTCGAGCACGGCCGTGCGCAAGTGTTCGAGATCGAACGACGAACCGGTCCAGAACGCGTCGGTCGAAATGATCTGCGTGCCGGGAATCGCTGCCGCGACACGCCTCGCCAGCGTGGTCTTGCCTGTGCCGCCGAATCCGCCGATGCCGAGAACCGTCATCTCACGACCGGCGTGCTCGGCCACGAGCGCTGCAATGGTGGCGAGGGGGGTGGGCGATGACGTCGTCATGGTGCGCCACTCATCTTGCCTCGGGCCTTGCGCTCGCCGAGCATTCCCACGGGGGGTTCTAGGGTGACCTCATGAAGGTGCAGCTGGTCGATGGGACACGCCTGTGGTTCGACACCGAAGGACTCGGTCTCATTCCTGATGGCGACGCAATGCGTGAGCGACCGACGTTGATCGTGATGCACGGTGGACCTGGCGGAGATCACAACGGGTTCAAGCCGGCCTTCTCGGCGATGACCGACACGTGCCAGGTGCTCTACTACGACCATCGCGGTCATGGGCGCAGTGACCGGTCGAGTCCGGAGCACTGGAACCTCGACCGCTGGGCGGACGACGTGGTCGAGATGTGTGCGGCGCTCGGCGTCGAGCGCCCGTTCGTGCTCGGGCTCAGCTTCGGGGGCTTCGTCTCGCAACGGTTGGCGTCGCGGCACCCAGGCTTTGCATCAGGTCACATCTTCCTCAGCACGGCGCCGTTCAAGGACAGCGAGGCGATCTACGCGATGTTTCGGCAGCTGGGCGGAGCGGAGGCCGAGGCTGTCGCACGCGACTTCTGGGAGGCGCCGACGCAGGAGGCGATGGCGGCACTCACGATCGAGTACGTGAAGGTGTGCGGACCGCACTACACGCAGGCGCCCGGCAACGTGTTCCGCAACAAGCGGACGATCAACAACAACGACGTGTTGACGCACTTCAACCACACCGAGGCCGTGGATATGAACCTGCTCCCCGAACTTGCGCAGGTGCGCGAACCAGTGCTGATCGCCCACGGCGAACTCGACCCGGTGACGCCGATCGTCGGCGCCGAGCGCATGGCGGCAGCGCTGCCACCAGCGCTGGTCCGGTTCGAACGGTTTGCTGCGTCCGGACACGGGGTCTTCCGCGACGAGCCGGACGCGTTCTTCGACGTGCTCCGCTCGTTCATCACCGGCACATGGCCGGCAGGTCAGTCTTCGCCCTGAGCCTTGGTGTAGCTGGGCTGGCCGTCGAACAATTGCAGGAGTTCGACATGGCACCACGAGTAGGAGGACTCGATGCGACCGAGGAGGTCGCGGACTGCGTCGAGGCCGATCGGGGTGCTGTCGTCGCGGCGGATGAATCGGCAGCGGTACTGGTCGACGACGTCGATGTTGCGGTTGCCGTCGGGGTACACCTTCGTGCCACGGTTCGACACCATCTTCAGCTTCAACGGCGTGCCCTCGGCAAGGCTCTCGAGCTTGGGTCCGAGCTGTTCGGGGAACTCGCCAGTCTCGACGAAGATGTCGGTTCCAACGAGCTCGCGGGTCGAGGGCCGCACGGTGACGGGATCCTTCGGTGCCGGCGGGATGTGGATCGGGTTGACCCGACGAACCGTGTAGCCGTCGACGCGCTGGCCGAGGTTGGAGATGATCGCCTTGGTGTAGTCGCTGGTCGACACGCCGGTGTCGTAGCCGACGACGTCGCCGGTGAGGTGTCCCTGCTGGAGGGTTGACAGCACGGCGTGCTCCATCGTCTCCGCGGCCTCGAACTCACCGAGGTGCTTGAGCATCATCACCGACGAAAGGATCACGGCGGTCGGGTTGATCACGTTGCGACCCGCGTACTTTGGCGCGGATCCGTGGACGGCTTCGAAGATTGCGACATCGCTGCCGAGGTTGGCCGATGGCGCGAATCCGAGTCCGCCGACGAGCGCCGAGGTGAGGTCGGAGATGATGTCGCCGTTCATGTTCGTGGTGACGATCACGTCGAACTGCTCGGGCTTCTTCACCAACTGGTGCGCGCAGTTGTCGATGATGACGTGCCATGCATCGATCTCGGGGTACTCGGGAGCGATGCGTTCGAAGGTCCGCTTCAGCTCGCCCTCGGTGAGCTTCATGATGTTCGACTTCGTCGCACACGCCACCGACTTGCGCCCCTCGGAACGGGCGAACTCGAACGCCAGCCGGACGATCTTCTCGCAGCCCTTGCGCGAGATCAGTTTGAGGCACTGCGCGACCCCGGGGGTCTGCATGTGCTCGATGCCGGCATAGAGGTCTTCGACGTTCTCGCGGACGACCACCAGGTCGATGCCCGATCCGGAGTAGCGGGTCTTCACGCCGGGCAACTCGCGCACCGGACGGATGTTGGCGTAGGTCTCGAACAACTTGCGCAGCGTGACGTTGGCCGACTTCTCGCCGTAGCCGACGGGGGTACCGAGCGGCCCCTTCAGCACAACCCGCGTGCGGTTGATCGAGTCGATCGTCTCGTCGGGGACACCGGATGCGATGCCGGCCTCGAAGACGCGCTCACCGGCGTGACGCTCCTCCCACTCGATGTCGACGCCGACTGCGGTGATGATCGAGACGGCAGCCTCGACGCACTCGGGGCCGATGCCATCTCCCGGGATGACAGTGACGGTGGGGCGGCTGGAGGTGGACATCAGGAGATCCCTTCAGAGGAGGCGACGTCGGCGGCATCCGCCGCCGAGTCGAGATCGATCGTCACGCAATCCATAGAAGTCCCCCTGAGGTGCTCAAAGCATGGTGAGTAGAACATGGTTCAAGGATCATGTCAAGTGGACCACGGTTCTCGGTGTACCGTTTCCCGCATGGCAAAGCAGCTGGCGTCAACTCCGGCAACGGTGCCCTCGTGGACGTTCCTCACGAACCACGCGCATGTGTTGGTGTGCATCGCGCAGAACTCCGAGGTGCGCATGGCAGAGATCGCGCGCCTCGTCGGCATCGGCGAGCGCGCCGTCCATGGCATCGTTCACGACCTCGTCGACGCGGGCTACGTACTCGTCACGCGCGTCGGCCGCCACAACGTCTACGAAGTCCGCCTCGATCGACCCCTCCGGCACCCGCTCGAAGCCGGTCGACAGATCGCCGACGTGTTCGGCCCGCTCACCGCTCCGTTGTAGGCGACGCAGCGCCGTGCCGTCACGGCATGTGATCCCACGCCTGGAGGCGGCGGAGCAAACTTCGCTTCTTGTGTTGATGACTCTGCATCCGCACGAGGATCGAATCGAGGGTGTCGATCGCGTCGAGGATGTGTGGGCCCTTGTTGAGCATCACGCACTCGGCACGCTCCGACATCGCTGCGTCGCTGATCTCAGCGCGTGATGGTTGGCCGGTGCGCGCCAGCGTGTCGAGCACCTGTGTGGCCCAGATGACGGGCACGTGCGCTGCCTCGCATGCCCAGAGGATCTCCTCTTGCACTTCGGCGAGCCGTTCGAAACCCACCTCGACGGCCAGGTCGCCGCGGGCGATCATCACGCCGACGTTGCGACTCCGCATGGCAGCGAGCAGCAGTTCCGGGAGATGCTCGAACGCTGCGACGTTCTCGATCTTGAGCACGATGCCCACGTGGGACGCGTCGCGCACCGCAAGTTCGGCCTGCAGTTGTTCGACGTCGGCAGGTTGGCGGACGAACGACAGGCTCACCATGTCGGCATGGCGCGCGACGAAGTCGAGATCGCGCAGGTCGTCTTCCGTGAGCGCGGCAAGTCGCAGCGCGGTGTCGGGGAAGTTGATGCCCTTCCCCGCGCGAAGGTTCGCGCCTCCGGGCCGAACGTCCGTGATACGAACGTCGATCTCGTCGGGTGTGACCGACTCGATGCTGCCGCCGATCTTGCCGTCGTCGAGCCACACACGCTCACCCGGCGTTGCCTGTTCGAAGACCTCACCAAGCGTGCATCCGATGCGGTGCTCGGTGCCGGGGCGGGTCGGTGTCGCGGGCGCAAGGTCGCGTGTGAGGATCAGGCGATCGCCCACGTCGACGCGATGGGCCTGTTCGACTTCGGGCAGCAGTCCGACCACGACGGAGTCGTCGTCGCCGGTCGTACAGGTGAGCGCGGTGCCCGAGCGAACGAAGCCGGTGTCGGACGCTTCGGCCAGGCATCCGTGCGCCCAGGTCTCGACGACGACCCATCGACGGTTGGCCTCACGGGTGTCGACGAAGTCGATGCGGTCACCCACCCGACGGCGCAGCAGCCAGGCCGGGTCGTCGACCGGGATGACCGTGGTTCGTGGCATCGGAGCCCGACCGTCGTCGGCCGCGGTGAGCCACACCAGCGCCGGCTCGGTGACTGCCCCGAGTCGATCGCGACTCGGGGAGACACGCACCGCGCGAGGGCCCGGCTGGAGCGGACCGGTTCGCGATTTCGGACCGCCCAGATCCATCGAGATACGCGGGACATCACCGTTCGGGCGGCGGTGCGCGCGCCCATGGTCGATCATCCGTTGCCACACGTCCGGACCGTCGTGCGCACAGTTGATCCGCACGATGTCCATCCCCTGTGCAGTCATGTTCGCGAGCAGTTCGGGCTGATCGGCGGCTTCCGTTGGCAGCGTCACCATGATCCGCGTCGAGCGCGACGCCGCCGAGGAGCCGAGCAGTGCGGTGGCGTTGTCCCTGAGCACGCGGTGGCCCTCCGTGAGCGCGACGGCCGCGGCTTGGGGCGGCGGCTCGTGACCGTTCAGCCGAGCAAGCACCGACAGCACCGCTTCCGTCGTCGCGAGGACATGTGCCTCGGCACGACCGAGCGAGGAGAGACCCGCCTCCGCCAGGCGCGCCTGGAGATCACGGACGTCGTGACGGCGGAGCGCAAGGTAGTGGATCAGGTTGGCGGCGGACCGCCGGTGAGCCGGGTGAGTGCTTGCGATCTCGGCGCTTCGGGCGGCCTCGGCAGCGAGCATCGAGTCGCGCACCGCGCCAAGATCGGCCTCGAGGGCCTCGAGCTCGCTCTCGACCGTCACGAACTCATCGTACGCCCGGGGCAATGAGACCCGCTTCGTAGGCGATGATGATCGCGGCGGCACGGTCGCGGGCCCCGAGCTTCGCGAAGATGCTGCCGACGTGACCCTTCACGGTTCGCTCGCTGACGTACAGGGTCGCTGCGATCTCGGGATTCGAGGCACCCTGTGAGATGAGCGTGAGCACCTCGACCTCGCGATCCGACAGGCGATCGAAGCCCTCGGGGAGCGCTCGCTTCGGCGACGCCGACGTCCGCAGGGCGTTAAGGAGGCGGGGCGTCACCCGCGGGTCGAGCCAGGAGCCACCACCTGCCACCACGCGCACCGCACGGATGAGGTCGTCGGCAGGGGTGTCCTTCAACAATGGACGCCACGATCGTTCGAGCGCTGCTCGTCCCCGCCTTCATGCGGCTGGCGG
>JBMOFX010000156.1:0-6378 GCA_049318665.1 Ilumatobacteraceae bacterium
CACAAGGGCATCTCGTTCCTGCTCGTCGACATGCGCCAGCCCGGCATCGAGGTCCGCCCGATCCGGATGATCTCCGGCGAGAGCGAGTTCAACGAGGTCTTCTACACCGACGCGACGACGCCCAAGCACGAGGTGGTCGGTGGCGTCAACAACGGATGGGCTGTCGCGATGACACTGCTCGGGTACGAGCGTGGTGAGGCCGCGGCGACGCTACCGATCCGGTTCCAGGCCGAGGTCGATCGTCTGATGCTGCTGGCGAAGGAGTACGGCGTCTCCAACGATCCGGTCATCCGCCAGCGCATCGCAGCGTGTTACGGCAAGGTGCAGATCATGCGCTACAACGGCATGCGCGTGCTCACTCGCTTCCTGGCAGGCCACCATCCCGGTCCCGACGGCGCGACGTCCAAGCTCTACTGGAGCGAATACCACCGCGAGGTCACCGAGCTCGCCATCGACATTCTCGGCGCGGCAGCACTCACGCCCGAGGGTCGCAAGCCGTCGTCCGCGTTCCAAGCCGACGATGCGGGTGCGCCGAACAGCTCGTGGAGCTGGGTCGGCACGTTCCTCAACGCTCGCGCCGGCACCATCTACGCCGGGTCGTCACAGATCCAACGCAACATCATCGGTGAGATGGTGCTGGGCCTCCCCAAGGAGCCGAAGGTCGGCTGATCGTGTCATGGCTGCGCATCGGAGGAGCGGTCGCCCGTCGGCCGTCGCTGTGGACCACCGCGGTTCGCCAGATGCGCCGCACCGCGCCGTCGGGGTGGTGGCATCGTCCACCGTTCTTGCCGGTGCCCGCGGGGGACTACCTGCGATTCCGACTCGTCACGCAATACGGCGACCCGCATCACCGGCCCGAACCAGACGATGTGGTGAACTACCTCGCATGGTGCCGCAGGCAGGCGTCGTGAAACTCGCGGCACACCGACCAGGAAGCGATCGGTAGGGTCCCTCCATGCGGAGCGCGCTCGTCCTGAATGCCACGTACGAGCCGCTCTCCGTCGTCCCGGCACGCCGTGCCGCCTGCCTCGTCCTCGCCGACAAGGCCGACATCATCGAAGCCGACGGCGCCGTCCTCCACGCCGCGTCCATCACGGTGCCCTTGCCCTTGGTGATCCGTCTGCGTTACGTCGTGCGGGTGCCCTACCTGCGTCGCACTGCGCTGTCGCGTCGGGCGGTGTTCGCTCGCGATGAGCATCGCTGCCAGTACTGCGGCGGGCTCGCCGACTCGATCGACCACATCATGCCGAGATCGCGCGGCGGCCAGCACGTGTGGGACAACGTCGCAGCAGCATGTCGGCCGTGCAACCTGTCGAAGCGCGACCGGACGCCCGACGAAGCCGGGATGCGGCTCGCCCGCCCGGCTCGCGCGCCGAAGGAGATGTCGTGGCTCACGGTCTCCGTGCCGCGCGTGCCCGAAGCGTGGAAGCCCTACCTCGCGATCGCCAGTTGACGGTGCTCCGATGACCGGGTCGTGGCAGGTGCGCACCATGCGTGCGTCGGCAGCGGTGCTGCACGGCACCGAGCCGGACGACGTCACCGTACGGACGGCCACATGGTGTGAGGTCGACCATGCAGCAATCGTGTTGGGCTCCACGCAGCGCGAGGACGCCGTGGATCCCGCGGCGTGCGCACGCAACCGGATCGACATCGCTCGTCGCCGCAGCGGTGGCGGTGCCGTGCTGGTCCTGCCCGGCGAGATGCTGTGGCTCGACGTGGTGATCCCGCGTCACGACCCCCGATGGGACGACGATCTCGGTCGATCGATGTGGTGGTTGGGCTCGGTCTGGGCCACCGCCTTGGGCCAACTCGGCATCGAGTCGACACGGGTGCACCACGGCAGCGTCACCCGTACGAGGTTCTCTGGGGCGGTGTGCTGGGAAGGGATCGGCTCGGGCGAGGTGCTCGTCGGCGAACAGAAGGCGGTGGGCATCAGCCAGCGGCGCACACGGTCGTGGGCGCGGTTCCAATCGTCGGTGCACCTGTGGTGGCGACCCGAGTTGCTGTGCGACCTGCTGGTCGGCGCCGAGCCCACCGCCTCCGACCTTGCTGCGCCGTACGTCGTCGAGGCCGATGCAAACGCCGTTCGGGCCGCCGTCGACGACGCGCTCGTCGCGTTCTGACCTGGCCTGCGCCACACCACCTCGTTCGCGCATCGCTCGTCGGGCTACGGTGCCGCTTTGCTGAGCATGGGGGTGCATGGCGTGGGGAAGTTGTCGCAGATCGATCGTGTGCGCGCCACGGCAGTGGCGTGTGTGGTCGCGGTCGTGGCGCTGCAGCTGATCTTCTTCCCGATGCCGCTCGGCAACTGGATCCAAGGTGTCGTGCTCGGCACGCTGACGGCGATGCTCGCTATGGGTATGGCGCTGGTGTACCGGGCAAACCGCGTCGTCAACTTTGCTCAGGCCGACCTCGGCGCCGTCCCGACGGCGTTCGCTGCGGCGTTCGTGCTGTTCTGGGGATGGCCCTACTTCCTCGGCATGGCCGCGTCGGTCGTGCTCGCGCTCGTCCTCGGTGCCGTCGTCGAGATGGCGATCATCCGCCGCTTCCGCCACTCACCCCGGCTCGTGCTCACCGTGGCGACGCTCGGCGTGTCCCAACTGCTGGTGTTCCTCGGCCTGCTCGTGCCTCGTTGGTGGGGGAAGAGCCTCGCGAGTGAGCGGATCACACCCCCGTTCGACATCACGTTCTCGATCGGCACGTTCGTCTTCAACGCCAACTACGTGATCGTGTTCGTGGTGGCCCCGATCGCCATCGCGGGTGTCGGCTGGTTCCTCACGCGCAGCCGGCTCGGCCTCGCAGTGCGGGCAAGCGCCGAGCGGTCCGATCGAGCGAGCATGCTCGGCATTCCGGTCGCGCGAATCAACACGCTGGTGTGGGCGATCGCAGCGGCCCTCGCTTCGCTGGCGCTCTTCCTGAAGAGCGGCATCACCGGTGTGCCGCTCGGGACGGCCGTCGGGGTGGCCACGCTGCTGCAGGCGCTCGCAGCGCTCGTGATCGGTCGATTGGAGCGCCTGCCGACGATCGTCGCGATGGCCGTCGCGCTCGGTGTCCTCGAAGCCGGCGTGCGCTGGAACACCGACTCTCCGTTCCTCGCCTACCCGATCATGGCGGCCGTGATGTTCATCGCGCTCCTCGTCCAGCGACCGAGCACCAGCCGCCGCGACAACGACGCCACCTCGAGTTGGCGGGGCGCGGAGGAAGTGCGGCCGCTGTCGCCGGCAGCACTTGCGAATCCGTGGATCAGCACGCTGCGCTGGGGTCTCCTCGCCGTCGCGGCGGCGTGTGTCGTGCTCCTTCCGGTCGTGCTGCGCGTCGACTACGTCATCAAGGCCACCGCGTTGATTGCCTTTGCGATCATCGGCATGTCGCTCGTGGTGCTCACCGGTTGGGCCGGGCAGATCTCGTTCGGGCAGATGGGCATCGTCGGTGTCGGTGCCGCCGTCAGCGCATCGCTCACCTCCCGGTACAACGTCGACCTGTCGCTCGCCGTCGCGCTCGGTGCTGTGGCGGGTGGCGTCGCTGCCTTCGCTGTCGGCATTCCGGCGCTGCGGTTGCGCGGGCTGTACCTCGCTGTCACCACCCTCGCGTTCGGGCTCACCGTCCAGTACTGGTTGCTCAACGACCGGTTCTTCGGTTGGTTCCCCAGCACCGATGAGCGCTTCGAACGCAACCCGTTGTTCGGACGCATCGACATCAGCACGCCCACCCGCTACTACGCCTACTGCGTGGTGATCCTCGCCCTCGTGTACGCCGCCGTCCTGGGTGTACGGCGGTCGCGCGGAGGTCGAGCGATCATCGCGATGCGCGAGAACGATCGCGCCGCACAGAGCTTCTCGATCCCGTCGGTTCGGTCGACCCTGACTGCCTTCGTGCTGTCGGGCGCCATCGCCGGCGTGGGCGGGGCGCTCTACGTGCACCTCAACCAGTCGTTCGTCGTCACGAGCTACGACACGCAGGAGAGCTTTGCCGTGTTCACGTCGGCGGTCATCGGTGGCCTCGGCTCGCTCGGCGGCGCGTTGCTCGGCGCGCTGTACCTGCGCGGCACGAGGTGGTTCATCACTTCACCTGAATGGCAGGTGCTGTCGAGCGGCTTCGGCGTGTTGTTCGTGCTGCTCGTGCTGCCCGGCGGCCTTGGTGGCCTGTGGGTGCGATTGCGCGACCTCGTCGTGCGTCAGGTGGTGGGGGAGACCGGCGAGGTCGAGCCCGTCGTCGATGCCGCCCCCGTGCCCGACGACGTGGCGACGGAGGCAGCATGACCTCGGTCGCGCAGCACATCCGGCACCCGCGCCGTTGGCTCACCTGGGTGTGCGGTGGCGAGTCGGCGTTCCCGCTGTTCGTGCTGTTCGGCCTCAACGCGGTCGACGAACTCGATCGCACGGCGTTCGGCATCCTGCTGCCCAACATCCGCGATGCGTTCAACCTCGACAACACCGGCGTGCTCAGCCTCGTTGCGCTCGCGTCGATCGGGGCACTCGCGCTGCAGGTACCGGTCGCCCAATATGCCGACCGGACCAAGCGAGTGCGCCTCGCGATCATCGGCGCACTCGTGTGGGCGACGTTCAGCGGCATGACCGGGCTCGCCACCGGTGTCGTGGTGCTCACCATCGCGCGCAGCGGCAGTTCGCTCGGCAAGGCCGTCATCGACCCGACGCACAACTCGCTGCTGGCCGACTACTACCCGCTCGAGGCGCGCAGCCGGGTGTTCAGCACGCACCGCGCGGCGAACGCTGTCGGCGCGTTCGTCGGACCGCTCAGCGCCGGGCTCCTCGCGTACGCGTTCGGATGGCGGGTGCCATTCCTCGTGTTCGTCGTCCCCACGGTGATCTTCGCACTGCTCGCCTTGCGCCTCCGCGAGCCGGTGCGGGGTGGGTGGGAGCGACGGGCAACGGGTGCCAGCGAAGAGGTGATCGCCACCGAGGAGATCGCGCCGTCATTCGCCGAGAGTTGGCGCACCGTCCAGAAGGTCGAGAGCCTGAAGCGGCTGTGGTGGAGCCTGCCGTTCCTCGCCACCTCCCTCATCGGGTTCGTCACCCTCGCCTCCCTCCTGTACGAGCAGGAGTTCGGGCTCGACGAGCGTGGCCGCGGCGTTGCTGCAGCGATCTCGGAGCCCTTCGCCCTGGTGGGTCTGGTCATCGGATCGCGCATCGTCACCAAGCGCTACATCGCCGACATGTCGGGGCTCATCAGGTTCCTCGGACGGGTTGCGGCGGCCACCTCGGTGCTCTCGATCGGGTTCGCTTTGTCGCCGACCATCTGGATCGCAGTGCTGTTCAACTGTGCGATCTCGGCGATCCTTGCGGTCCTCGGACCCGGCATCCTCGTCGCCCTGTCGCTGGCGATCCCGTCACGCGCCCGGGCAACCGGCTTCTCGGTCGCGTCGCTGTGGGTCATCCCCGGTCTTACGATCCTGCCGCTCATCGGTTGGATCTCCGGTGAGGTCGGCATTCGGTGGGGCATGTTGTGTCTGGTGCCGCTGTTCGTCATCGGCAGCCTTGTGCTCGCCAGCGGGTCGACTGTCATCAACGCTGACATCGCACAGGTGTGGAAGAGCGCCGCCGCGCGCAGCGAAGCTCTGCACCTTCGTCGTATCGGGCAGGCCGACTTGCTGATGGTGCGTGGCGTCGATGCTGGCTACGACCATCGCCAGGTGCTGTTCGAGATCGACATCGACATCAAAGAGGGCGAGATCGTCGCGCTGCTCGGCACGAACGGTGCCGGGAAGAGCACGTTGCTCAAGTCGATCAGCGGCATCGTCGAAGCCGATCGCGGCGCGATCATCCTCGACGGTCGCGACATCACGCACGCGCCACCGAACGAGATCGCGGCGTTGGGGATCACGCAGATGCCCGGCGGCCACGGCGTGTTCGGTGGACTGACGGTAGGGGAGAACCTCGATCTGTCGGGCTGGACCCGGCGCCGATCACCGAACGAGGTGAAGGAGACCCGGGCCACGGTGCTGTCGATGTTCCCCGTGCTCGCCGAACGGCTCGACACGCCGGCCGCCGACCTGTCAGGCGGCCAGCAGCAGATGCTTGCCCTCGGCATGTCGCTCATCGCGCGGCCCCGTGTGCTGCTGATTGATGAGCTGTCGCTCGGCTTGGCGCCCGTCATCGTCGGGCAGTTGTTGCCCGTCGTGCGACGCCTCGCAGATGATGGTGTCGCGGTGATCCTCGTCGAGCAGAGCGTCAACGTTGCGCTCACGGTCGCCGAACGCGCGTACTTCATGGAGCGCGGCCGAATCCGCTTCAACGGCCCGACGGCCGAGCTGCTCGACCGGCCCGACCTGCTCCGGTCGGTCTTCCTGTCGAGTGCTTCGGTGGGCGACCCGTCGGCTCGCCGCGTCGCGCCGGTGGCCGACCCGTCGCTGCCGCCGGC
>JBMOFX010000157.1:0-6340 GCA_049318665.1 Ilumatobacteraceae bacterium
GACGGTTCGTGCCCGTGGTGCTCGCCGACCGAACCTGGCCCGACCGCGTCATCGAACGGGCGCCGCTGTGGTGCAGCGTCGACCTACGCGACGGCAACCAGGCACTCATCGACCCGATGGACCCACAGCGCAAGCGGCGGATGTTCGACGCGCTGGTGCAGATGGGGTTCAAGGAGATCGAGGTCGGGTTCCCGTCGGCGAGCCAGCCCGACTTCGACTTCGTCCGGCAACTGATCGAGGACGACCTCATCCCCGATGACGTCACGATCCAGGTGCTCGTGCAGTGCCGGCAGGAGCTCATCGAGCGGACCTACGAGTGCATCCAGGGGGCACCTCGGGCGATCGTGCACTTCTACAACTCCACCAACCCGCTCCAGCGTGAGGTGGTGTTCAACCTCGACCAGCAGGGCATCATCGACATCGCCGTCAACGCCGCCAAGCTGTGCCGCAAGCTCGAGGCAACCGTGCGCGACACGGCGATCCGCTACGAGTACTCCCCCGAGAGCTTCACCCTCACCGAGCCCGAGTTCGCGCTCGAGATCTGCCATGCCGTGATGGACGTGATCGAGCCGACACCGGAGCGCCGGCTGATCCTCAACCTCCCGGCCACGGTCGAGTGCTACACGCCCAACGTGTATGCCGACGTGATCGAGTGGTTCGGCCGCCACGTCCGCCAGCGCGACAGCGTGGTGATCAGCCTGCACCCGCACAACGATCGCGGCACCGGGACGGCCGCGGCCGAACTGGCGATGATGGCGGGCGCCGACCGCGTGGAGGGAACGCTGTTCGGCAACGGCGAGCGCACCGGCAACGTCGACATCGTCAACCTGGCGATCAACCTGTTCGTCAACGGCGTCGACCCCCGCCTCGACATCAGCGACATCGATGCGCTTCGCCGCACCGCCGAGTACTGCAACCGTCTCCCGGTGCATCCGCGGCACCCGTGGGTGGGCGACCTCGTGTACACCGCGTTCAGCGGCAGCCACCAGGACGCGATCAAGAAGGGCCTCGACGCGCTGAACGCGAAGGCCGAGGCGAACGGTGGCGACTACCCCGAGTGGGGCGTGCCATACCTGCCGCTCGACCCCAAGCACCTCGGGCGAAACTACGAGGCTGTCATCCGGGTGAACAGCCAGAGCGGCAAGGGCGGCGTGGCCTACGTGATGAAGACCGAGCACGGGTTCGATCTGCCGCGGCGGCTCCAGATCGAGTTCTCGAAGACGATCCAGCACATCACCGAGGACTCCGGTACCGAGATCAGCCCGGTCGTGATGTGGGACGCCTTCCAGTCGGAATACCTGCGTTCGGAGGAGACGATGCGGCTCGAGTCGCATGAGCTGCGCAGCGATTCGACGAGCGGTCGCACCACGATCACCGCACAGCTGATCGTCGACGGCGCGCACCACACGGTCATCGGCGAGGGCAACGGGCCGATCGATGCGTTCGTCAAGGCGATCCGCTCGGGGCTCGATGCCGACCTCGACGTGGTCGATTACGCAGAGCACGCGATCGGGCAGGGTTCGGAAGCGATGGCGGTGGCGTACGTCGAGACCTCGAGCCCGCGCCACGGTGTGCGGTGGGGTGTCGGGACCGATCCGAGCACCATCACCGCGTCTCTGCGGGCGGTACTCAGCGCGTTCGAGCGCTCCCAGCGAGGCTGATCGCCACACGCTTCGGGGCGACTCCACCACGGAGCGTGCCGACCTGGTGGCATCTGGGTGTACTTCCTGAACGGTTTCCGAGCACTGGGCCTCGCGCCCGTCGACACGGGAGCCTTTGATGCACCTCGCCAAGCGCAACAAGATGATCATCGCCGCCATCGCCGGCGTGGGCGCGCTCACGCTCGTGGCCGGCAGCGCGTTCACCGCCGGTGGCGTGTTCGACACCTCCGGTGACGGGTTCGTCGGTGGCACCGTCGACCAGGAGATCTTCGGCGCGAACATCACCAACGTGTCGTACGCGCTCGGGGACGACGACAGCATCGACACCGTCACGTTGACGTTCGCGAACAACATCACGCCCAACACCCTGCAGACCTCGACGATCGAGGGCAAGGCCGTCACCATCGTGTTCAAGGACGGTACGACGCCGGTCGGCGCGTACAGCTGCACGGCCATCGCGAGCTCGGTGTCGACCTGCACGCCCGACCCGACAGCGGCCGACTCGCGCGCCGTCAACAAGATCACCATCACCGTCCAGGAGTCGTGACCGAACTCGGCGGTGCCGCCGGCTCCTGGCCGTTCGCACAGGGGCTGCCGCGCCGCAGCGCCCTCGGCACGACGTCACGTCGGCGACCCGAACGGCTCCGTTGGGGTTTCGACCTGCGCGGCGTGGCGCGTCGCGTCGGACGGGGTGCCGCCACCACCGTCGCCGTCCTCGCCTTCTTGATCATCGTCGGCGTCGCGACGAACGTCATCCGTCCGGTCGTCACGCATGGCACGAGCATGCTCCCGACCTACCAGGCGGGCGATCTCGTCATCATCGCGAAGGCTTCCACCTATGAGCTCGGCGCGATCGCGGCATACCAGAATCCGGATGCCGACGAGGTCGTGCTCCACCGCATCGTCGGTGGCGACCCCGTCGGGGGCTACGAGATGCGCGGCGACAACAACGCCTCGATCGACCCGCTCCATCCGACGTTGAACCAGCTCCTCGGACGCCCGGTCGCACATGTCCCGCGCATCGGTCGCATCGTCCAGAGCCCGGTCGCGCTCGTCGGCGTACTCGGCAGCCTCGCTGCGCTCGCGGTGGTGGGGATCGGGCTCACTCGCGCACCGACCACGGGTGGACGTGCCCGCGGGACACCACGTCGGGCGCGTGCCCGACCCAGCCGACATCGACGCCTGCTGCGTCCGCCGCGCGACAGCGTCGAACAACCCAACCGTCGTCCCAGCCCCTCCACCAGCTCCCTGGTGGTGGGGCTACTGCTCGTTGCAGACCTGGCGCTGGCCATCGCACTCACCGGCGCCGTGCTCATGCCGCCAACAGCCGTCGCACCACCCCCGGTGACCACCCAGCGCCTGACACTCCAGTACGGCGCAGCGGTCCCCGCGAGCGTCACCTACCCGAGCGGCCGGATCGTCACGGGTGACACGGCGTTCCGCCGGCTCACCGACCACCTCGATGTCGTCGCGACCTACCGCACGAGCAACGACGGTGACCCCGCCGCGCCCGAACCAACCGGCGGCAACCTCCGCCTCGACGCAGTGATCGAGGCGGCTGCTGGATGGCGGACGACGATTCCGCTCAGCACCGCCCCACTCGGCACCGCCGCATCGGGAGCAGGACCTGCCGAGGTGGTCGGGACGATCGCGCTGACCACGATCGATGAGCTCCTCGCCAGGATGACTGCAGAGACGGGCATCAGCGCCACGACGGCAACGATCACGATCACCGCCTCGGCCGATCCGTTGGTTCCGATCGGCGAGCCGACCCCGTCCGCACTTTCGATCAATCTCCAGTTCACGGCCGAGTCGGTCGCACCGATCGGCAAAACAGCGTTGGGCGAGCACAACGGCTCGCCGGCGGCGGAGACGGAGGTGCCGCTCGTTGCGGCGAGTGTCGATGCGCCTCCGGCCGAAGGGGGTGTACCGCTGCACTGGCGGCGCACACTGCTGATCCTCCTCCTCGCGTCGGTGGCGCTGACGGCCGTGGCATGGCCGTCGCCCTCGGCCAGCCGCATCGTTGCCGTGGGGGCGTTGCGTGGGGGTACCTCGCTGACGCGCATCCGGATGAACGATGCCGATGCGCTCGACGAGATTGCGGACTACGAAGGAGCGCCGGTGTTGGAAGGCGACGGCTGGCGGGCCGTGCTCGCGGATCAACGGATGTACTGGTCGGGCGACCGGCCTCCCGATCTCGTCGACACCTGAGCCCTACGCTGTGCGTATGCGAACTCTGCGCCGCGCGATCGTCTTGGCGTCGCTCGTGGTCGGGATCGTGTTCATCGTCCGCCGAGCCTCCGCGGGAGCCGCTGCCTCGCCGACGACCGCGCCGGCGTGGCCACCGTTTGCCCCGCTGGCGGAGGACGACGGCTATCGTGCGGCCAAGGCCTGACGAGGGAGTTGCGCATGAAGGTGTCTGTTGATTTCGATGTCTGTGCGTCCACGGGCGCATGCATGCAGGTGTGCCCGGAGGTGTTCGAGGTCCGCAGCGACGGCTACCTCTACATCCTCCAGGAGGAGCCCGGCGAGGATCTGCGCGACAAGGTGCAACTGGCGGCCGACATGTGTCCGACCGCCGCCATCACCGTCGAGGGCTGAGCCCGCCCGGTGTCACCGTTCGAGGTGCTGCGCGCTCGATGGCGCCTCGCCGATTCGATGCTGTGCGTGGGCCTCGACCCCGACCCCTCACGCCTGCCGTCACGTTGGCGTCACGACCCAGCCGGCATAGAACGGTTCTGCATCGACATCGTCGACGCAACGGCCGACGTGGTGTGCGCGTTCAAACCACAGATCGCCTACTTCGCGGCGCATTGCGCCGAGGGTGCACTGGAGCGCATCTGCACGCACATCCGAACGCAGCACCCCGATGTGCTGCTGATCCTCGACGCGAAGCGAGGCGACATCGGCCCGACCGCCGAGCAGTACGCCCGCGAGGCCTTCGAGCGCTACGACGCCCATGTCGTGACGGTGAACCCGTACCTCGGCAGCGACTCGCTCGAGCCCTTCCTGTCGCGGCCCGATCGCGGCGTGTTCGTGCTCTGCCGCACGTCGAATCCCGGCAGCGGTGACTTCCAGTCGCTCGAGGTGGACGGCGAGCCACTGTTCACTCACGTCGCACGTCGCGCTACCACCGACTGGTCGGCGCTGGGCGCGTGCGGCCTCGTCGTCGGCGCCACGTATCCCGACGAGTTGCGGCGGGTGCGCTCGATCGTCGGCGAGATGCCGCTCCTCGTGCCAGGTGTCGGCGCGCAGGGCGGCGACGTGGCGGCCACGGTTGCGGCCGGCGCAGCAGCCGACGGCTTCGGGATGGTGATCAACTCGTCACGCGCGATCCTCTACGCGTCGAGCGGCGATGACTTCGCGGCAGCGGCGCGGGCCGCAGCGATCGCGACGCGTGACGAGATCCGAAACGTCTCGCGCTGACGTTTCCGGTCAGCTGGCCAGCGACGCGACGGTGATGATGCCGGGCGCGCGACGGAGCTCCTCGAGCACCGCCGGCGGGACGGCGGCCGTGGGCGCGATGAGCATGACCGCGGTACCGGGCTCAGCAGTCCGGCCGACGTCCATGTCGGCGATGTTGACGCCGGCATCACCGAGCAGCGTGCCAACGGTTCCGATCACACCGGGACGGTCGTCGTTGGTGACCATCAGCATGTTCGCCGCTGGTGGAACGTCGAAGCTGTGATCGTCGATGGACACGATCCGCTGCTCGCTCTTGCGGCCGGCGATGGTGCCCGCCACCGAGTGACCACCGGCCCGAACGGTGACGAGGTTGACGAAATCGGCCGACGTCGAGCAGTTGGTGTCGCGCACGTCGATGCCGTGATCCTTGGCGTGTTGCGGCGCGTTGACGTAGGTGACCGGGTCGTCGCTCATGAAGCCGAAGAACCCCTTCATGGCAGCGAGGCTCACGATGCGGGTGTCGTAGCCGGCGATCTCGCCGTCGCAGCACACTTCGAGCGTGGCGGGGGCGACGTCGACCAATGAGGCGAGCAACCGGCCCAACCGCTCGGCGAGCGGGAGGTACGGGCGGAGCGTCTCGTTCGCTTCGGCCGCGCTGACGTTGACAGCGAACGGAACGAAGTCGCCCGCGAGCGCGAGCTCGACCATGTCGGCGATGGTGTCGCCCGCCTTGTCTTGCGCTTCCCGGGTGGATGCGCCGAGGTGCGGAGTGACGATGACGCTGTCGAGTTCGAACAGTGGTGACGACGTGGTCGGCTCGGTGGCGAACACATCGAGTGCAGCACCGGCGATCGTGCCCTCACGGATTGCTTCCGCGAGCGCTTCTTCGTCGACGATGCCGCCACGCGCCACGTTGATGACCCGCAGCGACGGCTTGGCCTTCAACAGCAGATCGCGTCCGATGAGGCCGGTGGTCTCCTTGGTCTTCGGTAGGTGGACCGTGAGGAAGTCCGACTCTGCGACAAGTTGGTCGAGCGGCAGCAGCTCGACGCCCATCTGTCGTGCCCGCTCGGGCGACACGAATGGGTCGTATGCGACGAGACGCATGCCGAACGCCCTTGCACGGTCGGCGACGAGCTTGCCGATGCGACCGAGGCCGACGACGCCGAGGGTCTTGTCGACGAGCTCGACACCCTCCCAGCGCGTGCGCTCCCAACGCCCGGCCGTGAGCGCAGCGTGCGCCTGGGGCACGTTGCGGGCCTGCGCCAGCAGCA
>JBMOFX010000158.1:0-6318 GCA_049318665.1 Ilumatobacteraceae bacterium
CGGTCGACGAAGACCTCGCTGTGCTCGTCGAGCTTCGCCCGGTTGAGCGCCACCCCACCGAGGACGTCGGCGCCGCGGTTCATCACCGCCGTGGTGAGCTTGTCGAGTGACTTCGCCGGGCTCAGTGCGAACGTGCAGAACACGGCCGCCTTCTTCTCACGCATGATCGGCAGCTTCGCGATCGCACCGAGACCCCACGGGGCCTGGCCGACGGCGAACAACCCGTGCACCCACGTTCCGACGATGACCATCTCGGCTTCTTGAATGGCGGCGTAGTCGGGCTCGCGCACACGGTCGAGGCCGGTGATCGTCCACCCTTCCTCTTGCAGGAGCGAGCCGATGCGCTCGCCGGCTGCCCAGGTGTTGCCCGTGAGGCTCTCGATCAGGATGGCTGCCTTCATGCCCGTGATTCAATCACCTTGTGACAGCCCCTTCGTAGGATGAGCGGGTCATGTCGCTCGAGCCCGAACTCTTCCGACCCGACCCGGCGCTCGAGGGCCTCAACCCCGACCAGCTCGATGCGGTGGTGCACCAGGGCGGTCCGCTGCTGGTGGTTGCGGGCGCGGGCTCGGGCAAGACGCGGGTGCTCACGCATCGCATTGCCCACCTGATCCACGAGGGCACGCACCCCATGCAGATCCTCGCGATCACGTTCACCAACAAGGCCGCGGCCGAGATGCGCGAGCGTGTGGGCGCGCTGGTCGGCCCGGTGGTGATGAAGATGTGGGTGAGCACGTTCCACGCCGCGTGCGTCCGCATCCTGCGCGCCCAGGCCGAGCATCTCGGCTACCCACGCACGTTCAGCATTTACGACCAGGCCGACGCACAACGTCTCACCGGCTACGTCATCCGCGATCTCGGCCTCGACAGCAAGCGGTTCACGCCGCGCGGCGTGCACGGCATCATCAGCCGCTGGAAGAACGAACTGATCGACCCGGCCAAGGCAGCAGCGCTCGCCGCGAACATCTTCGACCGCAAGCACGCCGAGGTCTACGCCGAGTACCAACTCCGCCTGCAGCGCGCAGGCGCGATGGACTTCGACGATCTGCTGGTGAAGACCGTCGAGCTGTTCCGCCTCCACCCCGACGTGCTGCAGTCGTACCGCGACCGCTTCAAGCACGTGCTCATCGACGAGTACCAAGACACCAACCAAGCACAGAACGAGCTCGCCGTGTTGCTCGCCTCGGAGAGCGGCGAGCTCACGGCCGTCGGGGACGAGTCGCAGTCGATCTACCGGTTTCGAGGCGCCGACATCGGCAACATCGCGCAGCTCGAGGAGGCGTTCGAGAACCTCACCACGATCGTGCTCGACCAGAACTACCGGAGCACGCAGGTGATCCTCGATGCCGCGAACGCGGTCATCGCGAACAACCCGTCTCGCCAGAAGAAGCACCTGTGGAGCGAGCTCGGCGCTGGCCACCGCATCGTCCGCTACCACGCGGAGGACGAGCACGACGAGAGTCGATGGGTCGCACGAAGGATCCAAGACCTGCACGACTCGCACCAGCAGCAGTGGCGCGAGATGGCCGTGTTCTACCGAACCAACGCGCAGTCACGCGTGATGGAAGAGTCGATGATGCGGCTCGGCGTGCCCTACAAGGTGGTGGGCGGCACCCGCTTCTACGACCGTCGCGAGATCAAGGACGCGATGGCCTACCTGCGCGCCGTGGTCAACCCCGCCGACGAAGTGAGCGTGAAGCGCGTGCTCAACGTGCCCAAGCGCGGTGTGGGCGACACGAGCGTCGGCAAGCTCGACGCGCTCGCAACCGCCCACGGCATCTCGTTTGTCGACGCCATGCGCAGGGCGCCGGAGGCGGGCATCAGCGGCCCGGCGGCACGAGGCATCGCGTCGTTCGTGCAACTGCTCGACGACCTGCGCGTGATGGTGGGCGACGCGGGCGAGAACGGCGCTGCGCCTGCCGACGTGCTCCAGAACGCGCTCGAACTGAGCGGCTACATCGCCGAGCTCGAAGCGGAGGGCTCGGTCGAATCGGCCGGACGGCTGGAGAACATTGGCGAGCTGATCGGCTCGGCGCGCGAGTACACCCGCATCGACGAGTTCATGGAGCAGGTGTCGTTGGTCGCCGACACCGACGACCTCGACGACGACAACCACGTGGTGCTGATGACGTTGCATTCGGCCAAGGGTCTCGAGTTCCCCAACGTGTTTCTCGTCGGCGTCGAAGAGGGCGTGTTCCCCCACACCCGTGCGCTCACCGACCCCGAAGAACTGGAGGAGGAGCGACGCCTCGCCTATGTCGGCATCACGCGAGCACAGCAGCGTCTGCACCTCAGCCACGCCTGGAGCCGCAGCCTGTTCGGCAACACGCAGTACAACCCGCCGAGCCGGTTCATCGACGAGATTCCGGCCGAACTGATCGAGTCGACCGGCTCCGCTGGGCGTCGCACCACCGGGCGCCAGAGCTATCGCAGTACCGACCCGGCCCCCTACCGCCGCGGACCGTCGGTGTCGTCGTTCGATCCCGACGACGACGCCACCGATCTGCATCGCGAACGTGTGGTCGAGGCAGCGCTCCGCGCCGGGCAGCGCGCGCCGCAGCCATCCGGTGCCGAGACGATCGGGCTGCGCGTGGGCGACGACGTCGAGCACCCCACGTTCGGCAACGGCGTGATCCTCGAGGTGCGCGGTGAGGGTGACCGAGCGGAGGCGACCATCCGGTTCGTCGAGGCGGGCACCAAACACCTCTCGCTCGCCTGGGCGCCCCTCACGAAGCGCTGACCGGCGCGGCGTGGCTCAGGCGCGACGGAGGATGCGGACCGGCAACTCGCGCGGACCGCGCACCTGACCGACGCTCCAGCGCACGGCAGATGGGTCGGCCAGTTCGAACTCGGGGAAGCGCTCGACGAAGGTCTCGACGGCGACGCGCAGTTCGAGTCGGGCCAGGTTCGAGCCGAGGCAACGGTGGATGCCGAGACCGAACGCAAGGTGCCGGTTCTCCTCGCGGTCGATGAGCACCTCGTCGGCGCGGTCGAACGCCTGGGGATCACGATTGGCTGCCGGGAACGGCAGCAGGACCCAGTCGTCGACCTTCATCGGGCAGCCGTTGACCTCGACGTCCTTGGCGACCATGCGCGCCATCGTGACGGGCGCATACGCACGGAGGAACTCCTCGATCGCGGTCGGCCACAGGTCGGGCTCGTTGCCGAGGCGGGCGAGATCGTCGCGATCTTGCGCCAGGTGCCAGAGGCTCGACCCGATCGCGCTCCACGTGGTGTCGATGCCGGCCACGAGCAAGAGCACGATCGTGCCCGTCACGTGCTGGGGCGACAGCGGCTGGTCGAAGATCTTTGCGTTGAGGAGATAGGTGGTGAGGTCGTCGCGCGGGTCGGCGATGTGCTCTTCGACCTGGCGGGTGATGTACGCGTCGAGCGCCTCGAACGCGCCGATGCGCGCGCCCGGAGCGAGGTTGACCGCTTCGAGCACGTTGTGGACGAAGCCACGGAACATGTCGGCGTCCTCGACCGGGAAGCCGAGCATGCGTGCGATGACATTGACCGGGATGTGCTGCGCGTAGTGCGCCGCGGCATCGACGACATCGGCGTCACCCATCGCGTCGATGAGTTCGTTGCAGAGCGAGCGGACGTCGTCTTCCCACGGGTCGATCTGCTTCGGTGCGAACGGCGGCAGCAGGAGGCGGCGGGCGTCATGGTGAAACGGCGGGTCGCTGGTGATCGGCGGGGCGCCACCGATCGGAGCCTGGGCCAACTGCACGTTCGTGTTGACGATGACGGATCGCGACGTGAAGTGCTCGGTGTCGTAGGCGATCGCCGTGACGTCGGCGTGGCTGAGCGGCAGCCACGCGCCGTTGTAGCGATCGGTGTGTGCCACCGGGCAGCGCTCGCGCAGATCGTCCCAGATCTCGTGGATGTGCTCGTTGTACTCGGGGTCGGCGTGGTCGAAGTCGGCGGCCCAGTCGGTGACAGGCCCGTAGATGCCGGCTTGCTTGCGTAGGTCAGTCATGGGGGCTCCGATCGACGTCAGTCGGAGCCTATGAGACGAAGTGAAGGAAACCGTCTCAGCGTCTCCAACTGCGCGAGGGCTGTCTCGGGATCCGACAGATCGACCACCGCTGCCACCGAACGTCCCGGACCGGTGACGGCATCGAGTGCCCGACCGCCCGATGCAGCCGTGGGAATCCCCCACGCGAGCACCACCAGGCGCTCGTTCGGATTCGCTGCTGCAACGACAGCACCCTTCGCGATCGCCTTCCAGAGGTTCTCCACGCGCAGGAGCCCCGGCCGTGAGCCGGTCCGACCACCGGCGACCTCGAACCACCAGGTGCTGCCGGCATCGTCGACAGCCCGGAAGGTTGGCTGCACGCCGGGCACGACGGTGACGTCGTCGGTGATGGCGGAAAAGCCTGCCGTCTCGAGGAGCCCGCGGGCGATGTCACGCGCCGACCAACCCGTGGCGATCGGGTCGGCACCGCGCCCGACGCCCGGCAGCAGCGCCACACCCGGCAGCGGCGATGTGCCGGCGATGCGCTCGTTCGCAGCCGCCACGTAGGCCGCATCGGTGTCGTAGCCGACGTAGTGGCGCCCGGTCCGGACCGCCGCCACCGCGGTCGACCCCGACCCCATGAACGGATCGAGCACGAGGTCGCCGACGTAGGTGTGCAGGTGGATCAAGCGCTCGGGGAGAGCCACCGGGAACGGCGCGGGATGACCGACGCGCGACGCGCTCTCGGCCGGGAGCTCCCACACGTCGAGCGTCGCCTCCATGAACTCGTCGCGCGTCAGGCTGCTGACGTGGGGCAGCCCGCGCGCCGCACGTCGCTTGGCGTCGACGGCACGGTCGAACCGACCCTTGCTGGCGATGATCACCCGTTCGCTCACGTCGCGCAGCACCGGGTTGGCAGGCCGTTGGAACGAACCCCACGCGCACGACCCGGACGCGCCGCGCTGCTTCACCCACACGACCTCGCCGCGCAGCAGCATCCGCAGGTCGTCCTGCAGGATCGCCGTGACGTCGGCCGCGAGCGACCGGTAGGGGCGGCGGCCGAGGTTGGCGACGTTGACCGCGATCCGGCCGCCGGGCTCGAGCACACGAACGCACTCGGCGAACACGTCGCGCAGCATCTGCAGGTAGTCGAGGTACGTGGCCGGAATTGAACCCTCGCCGAGCGCCTCCTCGTAGGCCTTCCCCGCGAAGTACGGCGGCGAGGTGACGACCAGCGCCACCGAACCCGTCGCGACGTCGTCCATCGCACGTGCGTCACCCACCACGATCCGGTCCACGAACCCGGGCGCGGTCACCGTGGCATCGTCGCTCAGCTCGGGCCGCGAGAAGCGGGCGTAGAACGCCGACGCATCGTGGTTCTCCCGACGCGAGACGCCGAAGTTCGACGTGGAGGTACCGCGTCTGCGTTCGGTCATCACTCGATGCTACGGAACGGCGCGCGCGGGCGCGAGCACCCTCCGTCGGCGCGCGAGATCAGGCGGGGTTCTCCTGCCGCTCGGCGCGCTCCATTCGCTCGACCGCGGAGTGGCGCATGTCGGGATGGGTGAGGATCCAGAACCGCTCGGCATGGATCGCATCGACCACCTGTGCCGCCACCTCATTCGCGTCGATGCCCTGCTCGACGCCCTCGCGCAGCACCGTGTCCATGATCTGCCCCATCGGCGTGCTCGGATCGCCGGGGTCCGACCCGAGGCGGTCATCCCACTGCTGGCCCTCGAGGAGGTTCGTGCGCACGAAGCCGGGACACAGCGCGCTCACGCGCACCGGGGACCCGGTCGCCTTCAACTCGATGAACAGGCCCTCGCTCAAGGCGACGACGCCCGATTTGGTGACGTTGTAGGGGGCGGCGCCCGGCACCGCGACGAGACCGGCCATCGACGCGGTGTTGACGATGTGGCCCTCGCCCTGATCCTCCATGATCGGCAGGAACGCACGGATGCCGTGGATGACGCCGTAGAGGTTGATGCGGATCACCCAGTCCCACGCTGCGATCGGACCGCGCCATGCGTCGCCACGACCCACCACACCGGCGTTGTTGCACAGGACGTGCGCTCCACCGAAACGCTCGACCGTCGCGTCGGCCAGCGCCTGGACCTCGGCCTCCGACGCGGTGTCGCATTGAACGGCGAGCACCTGCGTGCCACCCTCGGCGAGCGCGACCTCGACGGCGCGGAGCTTCACGTCGTCGAGATCGGCGAGCACGATGTGCATACCTTCGGCGGCGAACCGTTCGGCGAGCGCGCGTCCGATGCCGCTCGCCCCGCCGGTGATGACTGCGACTTTGCCCGTGAGATCCTGCATGGGTCGGCATGGTAGGGAGGCGCCGCCTACGGTGA
>JBMOFX010000159.1:0-6172 GCA_049318665.1 Ilumatobacteraceae bacterium
CCCTGCACGACTCGATGCGCGTCCGCCGCTTCTGGAACATCGAACTCCCCGACGGGATCGACCTCAGCCCGATGCGCACGTCGCAGATCGCCGATCGCTACAACACCGGCCGCAACGAGCAGACCTGGCTGCGGCCCGGGTCGGTGGCGGCCACCTTCGGAACGCCGACCCCGATCCTCGAGTTCGACCTCGACACGCTGGCGGGTGCCGATGCGCTGCCCACCGACTTCGTCGTCGAGCGCACGGCGTCGGCCGACATGATCGTCGACGGCACGTGCATCTGGTTCGAGGCCGTGTTCGACGACGACACCGTGCTGTCCACCTCGCCACTCGGCCCCGTCACCAGTTGGGGCAACCGCCTCTACCGCCTCGACCGCGAGTTCTCGAAGGGCGAGCAGCTCCGCATCGACGTGCACATGGGTCGCCTGGTCGACCCCGACACCTGGCTCATCCTCACCAGCGACCGCTGACGGGTTCAGCGGGCGAGCAGGCCTTCGGCGGAGTCGTCGGAGAGTGCGGCCCACTGGGGTGACGGCAGGTGCATCAGCACGATGCCGAACGCAGCGAGCACCGAGTTGCGGAACGCGGGCTCGAGACCGTTCCACGCCTCCGAGCGCCACATCTGGAACCACTCGCCGCCGATCGTGATGAACCCGCCCATGAAGAGCACGAGGATCATCGACAGGCCGATCGTGCCGAGACGGCGGGGCAGATCGAAGCTGCGAGTGCGGCTCGCCCGCAGCCACGCCCACACCGCTGCCACCAGCACGATCGCAGCGGCCGACTCCCAGATGATCACGCCGATGTAGGCAACGTGGTGGAACCACTCGGCCTCGATCGCACGCCACATCACGTCGGGGTCGAGCCCTTCACCGGGCGGCGCACCGAAGTTGGTGGTGTCCATCGACAGCACGTGCGACACGAAGTCGAAGTTGGTGCCGTAGTCGGTCACGTTGCCGATTGCCACGAGCAAGATGTACAGCGCGTTGATCCCCACAACCACCGTGCACGCCACAGGCAGCGTGCCGAGCGACAGCAGCCGCTTGCCCAGCGAGTCGCGCGTCGTCGTGTCGTTCATCGTCCCCCCGTCGGATCCCCTACGACGCGGGAGCCTACGACGTCACCGACATCGTCTCAGGTGACCACCCGCTCCGCGGTGCACTGCATCTCCTCCACCGCATTGCGCGGTGAGCGCTCGCCGCGCAGGGCGTCGTTGATCGATTGCCATCCGGCGTCTTCGAGCTCGGGGAACCTCGGGTGCGGTGGGTAGGTGATCATCGCGTCGGCGATGGTGTGAGCGGTGATGGCGAGGCGTCGGCGATCGAGGTCGCTGCTCGGCTCCACCGCCGCGAACGCCGCGGTGTGCGCGCACACGTTGCCGCCGCTCGCGTCGAGCGCGTTCGCTTCCGCGCCGGTGAGCGTGCGCACCAACTCGAGCGCAGCCGCAACATCGACACACGTGCGCGGCACGGCCCACGCATGACATCCCGCGTAGCTCACGCGACGCACCGGGCCGGCGGGGTACGGGTGCGGCTCCAGCAACTCGGCCAGCGCCGAGTCGCGGATCGGGCCCCACGCGCCCGGCCATGCGCCCGCGGCATCGACCGTGCCATCGAGCAGCGCTCGGTCGACCTGGTCGTAGTGCCACGTCGGCAGGTCGGCGGGCGCGTTCGCGGCAAGCGCGCACAAGGTGGCGACGGCCGACTCCGACTCGGGCGACACCAGGCACGGCCGTCCGTCATCGTCGAACAAGCGGCCACCGGCGCCGACCACCAACTCGAAGAACGTGCCGAACAGGCCCGACTCGCGTCCGGGGAATCCGAACGACACGGCTTGGTCGATCACGTCGGCCCACGTGTCGGGCACCTGCGCCAGGCGATCACGCCGCGCCCACAGGATGCGCACGTCGATGAGGCGCGGCACGCAGAACTGCGCACCGTCGAACCGACACAGACCGACCGCCAACGGTGCGAGCGCATCCACGTCCACCAACCCATCGAGCGGGTGCAGCCACTGCGCCTGCGACGGCGCGTACTTGCTGTGCGTGGAGATCACATCGAGCCGCTCGCCCGCCGCGAGTCGCGCCGCCACCTCACGGTTGAGCGTGGGGTGATCGGCGTGCACCACCACCTCCACGTCACGATCACGCAGCAGCGTGTAGAGGTGGTCGTACATCGGGCCACCCACGAGCGCCACCCGCAGCGTCATGTCACGATCCGCACGCCGCTGATCCCACCGTCGAGTAGCAGTTCGGTGCCGGTGGTGAACGTGGTCGGCGCCGCCAGATACACCACCGCATCGGCGACGGCCTGACACGTCACCAGCTGACCCAACGGCTGACGGCGACGCAGCGCTTCGTACGTGGCAGCCGGGTCATCGGTGCCTGCCACGAGGCGCTGCACCCACGGGCTCTCCACGGTTCCCGGCGAGACGCAGTTGACGCGGATGCCGTAGGCCACCTCGTCGGCCGCCATCGCCTTCGTCAGCCCGAGCACCGCACCCTTCGAGGCGCCGTAGACGGCGCGCTGCACCAGCCCCACGCTCGCCACGATCGAGCAGGTGTTCACGATCGCGCCGCCACCACCGGCACGCATGTGCGGAATGACCGCCCTCGACATGTTCGCGATGCCGAACACGTTCACGGCAAACACCCGCTCCCACTCGTCGGGCGTGCTTTGCACGACGTCGCCGACCGCGCTGATGCCCGCGTTGTTGCACAGCACGTCGATGCGGCCGTGCTCGTGCACGATGCGCGCCGCGGCGTCGGTGCACTGCTGCGGATCGGTGACGTCGAACCCGTCCGCGAGGTCGAGCCCCACGGTGATGTCGCCGTTCGCGGCGAACGCCGCCATCATCGCCGAGCCGATTCCACCGACCGCCCCCGTGATCACCACCACTCGTGCGCCCATGATCCCCCTTGTCCGACCGGCAGTATCGCGTCATCGCATAGGGTCACGCGGCACCGCTATGACACGCATCACCTCGCTCACCACGCACGACCTCCGAGCCCGCACGTCGGCGTTCCTGCACGGCAGCGACGCCAACCATCCCGACCCCGACTACTCCGCCGCCTACGTCGTGCTGCACACCGACGGCCCGCACGAGGGCCACGGGATGACCTTCACCATCGGCAAGGGCAACGAGCTCTGCTGCGCCGCCATCGAGGCACTCGGCGAGCTCGTGGTGGGCCGACAACTCAGCGACCTCACCGACTCGATGGGCGCGTTCTGGCGCTCGGTCACCAACCACTCGCAGCTGCGCTGGCTCGGCCCCGACAAGGGCGTGATCCACCTCGCCACCGCCGCGCTGGTGAACGCCGTGTGGGACCTGTGGGCGAAGGAGCGCGGCGTGCCCGTGTGGCAACTCGTCGCCGACATGGAGCCCGCGCAGTTCGTCGACTGCATCGACTTCCGCTACCTGCGCGACGAGGTCGACGAAGTCCGAGCGCTCGAGATCCTGCAGCGGATGCAAGCCAGCAAGGCTGACCGTCTCGCGACACTCCGGCGCGACGGTTATCCCGCGTACATCACGTCGGCCGGATGGCTCGGCTACAGCGAAGACGAAGTGCGGCGCCGCTGCCAGGCGGCCATCGCCGCGGGGTGGACGAGCTTCAAGACGAAGGTCGGCATCGACGTCGTGTCCGACCGGCGGCGGTGCGAAGTGATGCGCGACGAGCTCGGCGACGGACGCCAACTGATGGCCGACGCCAACCAGGTGTGGGACGTGCAGCAAGCAATCGACTGGACCAACGAACTGTCGGAGTACCGCCTGCGCTGGATCGAAGAGCCGACCCATCCCGACGACATCCTCGGCCACGCAGCCATCCGCCGCGGCGTGCGCCCCGTCGGCGTGGCGACCGGTGAGCACGCCGCGAACCGGTTGATCTTCAAGCAGCTGCTGCAGGCCGAAGCGATCGACTACGTGCAGCTCGACGCCTGCCGACTCGGCGGACTCAACGAGGTGCTCGCCGTGCTGCTGCTCGCCGCGGCGCGCAACGTGCCGGTGTGCCCGCACGCCGGCGGCATCGGGCTGTGCGAGTACGTGCAGCACATCTCCGTCATCGACTACCTCTGCGTCAGCGGCTCGCTCGACGACCGCACCACCGAGTACGCCGACCACCTGCACGAGCACTTCCTCCACCCGGCCATCGTCCGCAACGGCGCGTACGTCGTGCCCGAGGCACCCGGCTACAGCATCGAGATGCACGCCGAGTCGATCGAGGCGCTCGCGTTCCCCGGTGGCGCCGAGTGGCGATGAGCCGCATCGGGCTCGGCACCGCGCCGCTCGGCAACCTGTTCGAAGCGGTCGACGACGACGAGAGCATCGCCGTCGTGCACGCCGCGTGGGAGCGCGGCGTTCGGTTCTTCGACACCGCGCCGCTCTACGGCCACGGCCTCGCCGAGCGCCGCCTCGGACGTGCGCTCGCCTCGCGCGCGCGTGACGAGGCGATCGTGTGCACGAAGGTGGGGCGCGTGCTCGACCCGGCAACGGGTGCTCGACCCGACACCGTCTTTCGCGACGTGCCACCCGTCGACCCCGTCTACGACTACTCGCGTGACGGCGTGCTCCGATCGATCGAGGAATCGCTCGAGCGGATGGGCCTCGACCGATTCGACATCGTGCACGTGCACGACCCCGACGACCACGAACACGAGGCGCTCGCCACCGCGTTCCCCACGCTCATCGAACTGCGCGACCAAGGCGTCATCACGCGTGTCGGATGCGGCATGAACCAGGTGGCGATGCTGTCGCGCTTCGTCGACGCGGTGGACCTCGACTGCATTCTCCTCGCCGGTCGCTGGACCCTGCTCGATCGGACAGGTGCCGCGCTGCTCGCACAGTGCGCCGCGCGCGGCGTCGACGTGATCCTCGGCGGCGTGTTCAACAGCGGACTCCTCGCGTCGGCGAACCCCGAGCTCGGCGCCACGTTCGACTACACCGCCGCGCCACCCGCGCTCGTCGCACAGGCTCGCCGACTCGCCGACGTATGCGCGTCATTCGGTGTCACCCTCCCGGCCGCGGCGATCCAGTTCGCGCTCCGCACGTCGGGTATCGACACCGTGCTCGTCGGCGCTCGCTCCGTCGACGAGATCGCCGCCGACCTCGACTTCGCCGCCGTGCCGATCCCCGACGCGCTCTGGGTCACGGTCGACGATCTGCACGAGGAGTCATCCGCATCGGACGTGGCTCCGTAAGGAGGGCTGGGGGAACGATCGGCACCGTGCCGGCAACCCATACCTGAGGAGCCACACATGAAGAAGCTTTTGATCGCCGCCGCATCCGCCGCACTCGCACTGACGGCACTTGCGCCCACTGCGAGCGCCGACGAGACGCAGACCATCGCCGAGATCGCATCGGGCAACCCCGACTTCTCGACGCTCGTCGCCGCACTCGGCGCCGCCGACCTCGTCGGCCCGTTCGACGCCTGCACCGATGCGAAGACCACCGTCTTCGCCCCCACCAACGCCGCGTTCGCCGCCGCGCTGACGAAGCTCGGCCTCACCGCCGAGCAGCTCCTCGCCGACAAGGAGCTCCTCACGAGCGTGCTCACCTACCACGTCGTCGCCGGCGAAGTCGACGCTGCCAAGGTCGTCACGCTCACCAAGGCGACCACGCTGAACGGCGCCGACATCAAGATCTCCGTGCAGGGTGGCAGCGTGTTCCTCAACGACACGATCAAGGTGACCACCACCGACATCAAGGCCTGCAACGGCATCATCCACGTGATCGATGGCGTGCTCGTGCCGCCGACCAAGACCATGCCCGAGACCGGGTCCAACACCACGACGATGGCGCTGCTCGGCGCCGGGTTCCTCGGTGCTGGCAGCCTGCTGCTCGTCGGCGCACGTCGCCGCCCCGCTCGCGTCTCCGCCTGAATCTTCGCAGGCTCGACCTGCACCCGCTGTCAGCGCCCCCGCATCACCTCCGCGATGTGGGGGCGCTGTCACGTCCGGAGTCGGTCGACACACCTCCCACCTGGAGTTGTAAGGGGCACCTAACGGGTGATAGGTATACCTAACTATGCGATCACGTCACCTCCCCGCTGTTGCTCTGCTCGTCTCGATCGGTCTCACCACGGGCCTCGCTTGCTCGTCCGACGACGGTGCAACAGAACCCACCGGCACCTCCACCGTCACCGTGTACACGAGCCGCCACTACGGCATTGAGCCCG
>JBMOFX010000160.1:0-6130 GCA_049318665.1 Ilumatobacteraceae bacterium
CCCACGCGCTGTAGCTGGCCTCGGCCTCGGCGCGTTCAGCGATCCGTCGCATCGCGTGGACCACGGCGACAGGATCGTGCCCGATCGCGGTTTCGGCCGACAGCATCAGCGCGTCGGTGCCGTCGAACACCGCGTTGGCGATGTCACTCACCTCGGCACGAGTGGGCGATGGGGCCGTGATCATGCTCTCGAGCATCTGCGTGGCGGTGATCACCGGGACACCCACCTCCACACAGTGGCGGACGATCCGCTTCTGGAGATGCGGGACGTCCTCGAGGGGGCACTCGATGCCGAGATCGCCACGCGCGACCATCACGGCATCGGCCTCTGCAGCGATCTCCTCGAGCGCTGCAACCGCGGGAAGCGTCTCGATCTTCGCAACCAGATGCGGGCAGTCCGACCCGACAACGGATCGCACGGCGGCGATGTCGGCCGCGGAACGAACGAAGGAGACGGCAAGAAAGTCGACACCCTCTGCGGCCATGATGACGGCAAGGCGCAGGTCCTCCTCGGTAGGTGTGCGAAGTCGCATTCGCTCCGACGGGATGTGCACGCCGGGCCGGCCCTGCGTCGTGCCACCCGTGACAACTCTCGTCGTGGCGACCGTGGCGCTCAGCGCCTCGACCACGAGTGAGATCGCACCATCACCGATGACCACGCGATCGCCGATGTCGAGGTCGTGAAGCAGCGTGGCGTAATCGACGTGAAAGCAGGTGACGGTACTGTCGCCTTCGCTGGCCACCAGATCGAGGGATGCCCCCGGCACGAGCAGGACCCCTTCGGGCGGGAGCTGGCCCGCACGAACCTTCGGACCGGGCAGATCGGCGAGCACTGCGACCACGCGGTCGGTCCGCTCCCCCGCCGCGCGGACCTCGTGAAGTCGCTCGACGTGTTCCTCGACCGTCCCGTGCGACAGGTTGAGCCGCACCACGTCGACGCCGGCGAGCAGCATCTGGTCGAGCACCTCGGGCGCAGCACTGGCCGGACCGAGCGTGGCGACGATCTTCGTTCTGGACTCCATCCACACCATTCAAGCCTGCTAAGGACGTGCCGTGGAGCTCATGCTGATTCGTCACGGTCTGCCAGTCCGTCGTGAGCTCGACACAGGGCGGGCTGATCCGGAGTTGTCCGAGGCCGGGCAGGCCCAGGCGCACCACCTCGCGGCGTACCTCTCCACCGAACGAATCGATGCCGTCTACAGCTCGCCACTCCGTCGGGCCTTGGAAACCGCCGCTCCGGTCGCGGCGTCGAGCCAGCACGACGTCGTGGTGGTCGACGACGTCGCCGAGTGGGATCGCAACGCCAGCGAGTACGTGCCGATCGAGGAACTACGGGCCCAGAACGACCCGCGATGGCATGCGATGCTGCGCGGCGAGTGGACGCCGAACGATGAGTCGCCCGAGGAGTTCCATCACCGTGTGGTGGGCGCGATCGAACGGCTGGTCGACACCCACGCTGGCGACCGGATCGCGATCGTCTGTCACGGCGGCGTCATCAACGCCTACCTGTCCGAGGTGCTCGGCCTTGGTCCGCAGCGCGGTTTCTTCTACCCCAACTACACGTCGATCCATCGCGTCGCTGCAGCACGATCGGGCGAACGCAGCGTCGTGACCATCAACGAGACATCGCACCTCCGCAGCACCGGGCTGCCGATGGGGCTGTTCCAAGGAGACCGACCATGATCGACGACCTCATCAGCTACCTCGACGGGTCGCGCTCACCGTTCCACGCGGCGTCGTCAGCCGCATCGAGACTCGTCGGTGCCGGATTCACCAGCCACTCGCTCGCCGAACGGTGGGACGACCTCCCGCCGAAGGGATTCGTGCACGTCGGGGCGTCGGTGGTTGCGTTCTCGCTCGCTGGTTCGACCCCCGCTCCGTTCGCGATCATCGGCGCACACACCGACTCGCCTTGCCTTCGCATCAAGCCCCGCCCCGACACCGGGCTGCTCGGCTGGAAGCAACTCGGCGTCGAGGTGTACGGCGGTGTGCTGCTCAACTCCTGGCTCGACCGCGACCTCGGCATCGCCGGACGTGTCGCGCTGCGCGATGGCTCCACACTCGATCTCACAGTTGATGCGCCGATCTGTCGTATCCCCCAACTCGCCATCCATCTCGATCGAGACGTCAACGACCGGGGACTCCTCCTCGACAAGCAGCAGCACCTCACCCCGGTGTGGGGAACCGGCGCCTCCCGTGAGGGTGAGTTCGCCGAGTGGCTCGGCACACAACTCAGCATCGCATCCGCCGATATTGCAGGTTGGGAGCTCAGTTTGTTCGACCGGACCCCGGCGGCCGTGCTCGGCGCCGACTCGTCGCTACTCGCGAGCGGGCGGCTCGACAACCAGCTGTCGTGCTGGGCCGCGGTCACTGCGCTCACCGCCGCGTCACTGGGAAATCGTCACCAGGTGATCGCGCTGTTCGACCACGAAGAGGTCGGCAGCGAGAGCACCACCGGCGCGGCCGGCCCGCTGCTCGAACAAGTGCTCGAACGGATCACGCTCTCGCTCAGAGGCGATCGGAGCGACCACCTGGTTGCTCTCGCCGGGTCGTCGTGTCTGTCCGCCGACAACGCTCATGCCGTACACCCCAACTACCCCGAGCGGCACGAGCCGGGTCATCGTCCGATCGTCAACCAGGGACCCGCGCTCAAGGTGAACGCCAATCAGCGCTACGCCACCACCCCGGAGACAGCGGCCGGATTCCAACGTGCCTGCGACGACGTCGGCGTGCCCTGTCAGGTGTTCGTGAGCCGGAACTCGATGCCGTGCGGGAGCACGATCGGACCGATCACTGCCACGCGGCTCGGCATCCCCACCGTCGACGTGGGCATCCCGCAACTCTCGATGCACTCAGCACGCGAGTTGTGCGGCGTCGACGACCCGGTGTCGATGGTGCTCGCGGCGCGCCGTTGGCTCGCCCTGTAGACCATCGGGGTCATCCGTCGGGGCAATCCGTCAGGCGATGCGCGCGTTGGCTTCGTCGAGCAGGCGTTGCAGCGACGTGTGCAGCTCGGACGACAACGACCGAATCGCCTCACGCTGTGCCCGCCCTCGGAGCGCACCGTCGAGCACGATCGGCGATCCGATCACGACGTGCACCTTCGACGGCCGAATCCACTTCGCGCCCTTCGGCATGGCGCGTTCGGATCCTGCGATCCCTACCGGCACGATCGGGACACCAGCCTTGACCGCGATGTACGTGGCGCCGTCGAAGAGCGGCTGCACGACGGGACCCGCCTTGCGCTCTCCCTCGGGGAACAGCACCAGCGGCTCACCCCGTTCCAGCACGGCGACGCACCGCCTGATGGCTTCCCGGTCGGCGCTGCCTCGTGTGACCGGGAACCCGCCGAGTGCGGAGAGCAGGCGCCCGAACGCTCGATGGTTCCAGTACTTGTCGGCACCCATGAACCGCATGCGGCGGCCGGTCACCCCCGACGCGATCGGCGAGTCGAGGATGCTGCGGTGCACCGGAGCGAGCAGGAACGGCCCGTCGGAGGGCACATGCTCGCGACCGTCGATCGACATCCGGCACCACACCCGACAGAACATGACCACCACGAACCGAGCCGTTTGGTACGCAGCACGCTCGAGCACGCTGTTCCCCGCAAGGGTGGTGTCGACCTTGGTCATTCGCCGATCATCATGCCGCGCCGATGATCGCCACGATGCGATCCAGCACCGCGTCGACATCGAGACCGGTGGTGTCGACGACGACCGAACCGTCGGCTTCGCGCAGCGGTGAATCCGTTCGGTTGCTGTCGAAACCGTCGCGCCGGGCGATGTCGGCCTCGATCTGGTCGATATCGCCGCCCGACTCAGCCACGCGGCGTTCGGCACGAACTCGCGGTGAGGCCGTGAGGTAGAGCTTCGCCACGGCGTCGGGGAAGACCACGCTGCCAATGTCACGGCCTTCCAACACGCCGCCACCACGTTCGTGCGCCCACGCCCGCTGGCGCCGGACGAGCTCGGCACGAACGGCGCTGTTGGCTGCCACCGCGCTCACCGCAGCTGTCACCTCCGGCGTGCGAATGACCGCCGTGACATCGTGTCCGTCTGCCTGAACACTGGACTCACCGATGTCGAGCACCACCTCCCGAGCGAGGTCGGCAACGGCGACCGCGTCGCCGAGCACTCCTCGTTGCATCGCGACCCAGGTGACGGCGCGATACATCGCTCCGGTATCGAGGTAGTCGAGCCCGAGGCGATGAGCGAGTGCACGCGCAACGGTGCTCTTGCCTGCCCCGGCCGGCCCGTCGATCGCGATGACCCTCATCGCCAGCTGGTGCCCTGCGGCAGGCCCTCGCTGTACCCGGCCACGCTCTGCACCCCGACCACGGCCCGATCGTGGAACTCCTCGAGGTTGCTCGCACCGGCATAGGTGCACGCCGACCGGACGCCGGCAACGATCTCGTCGATGATGTCTTCCACGCCGGGGCGCTCAGGGTCGAGGTACATCCGCGAGGTGCTGATGCCCTCTTGGAACAGTTCCTTTCGGGCACGGTCGAACGCGGTTTCCTCCCGGGACCGATTCTTGACCGCGCGGTTGCTGGCCATCCCGAAGCTCTCCTTGTAGAGCCGACCGTCGGGATCGCGCAACGTGTCGGCAGCCGACTCGTAGGTGCCGGCCAACCACGATCCGAACATCACGTTGGCGGCGCCGCCGGCGATTGCCAGCGCCACGTCACGCGGGAATCGCACGCCACCGTCGGCCCAAATGTGCTTGCCCTGGCGTCGCGCTTCGTCGGCGCACTCGACCACGGCGGAGAACTGGGGACGACCGACTCCGGTCATCATTCGGGTGGTGCACATCGCCCCCGGGCCGACGCCAACCTTCACGACGTCGGCTCCGGCTTGGATGAGCTGGCGCGTGCCGGTGGCCGTGACGACGTTGCCCGCAACGATCGGGGTGTTGGGCGCGACGGCCCGCACTGCCTCGATCGCGGCGAACGTCTTGGTCTGATGCCCGTGAGCGGTGTCGATGACCAGAACGTCAACACCCATCGCCACCAGCGCCTTCGCCTTGGTCGCCGGATCTCCGTTGATGCCGACCGCCACTGCGATGCGCAAGCGACCGAGGTCGTCGACCGCCGGTGTGTAGATGGTGCTGCGCAGCGCTCCCTTGCGAGTGACGCAACCGATGAGGAGACCGTCGTTGTCGACGACCGGTGCCATCGACAGTCGTTCGGTCGACAGCCGATCGAAGATCTCGTCGGGCGCGGTGCCGGCGCCGACGGTGATGAGGTCGGTTCGTCCGACGTGCTGCAGTTGGGTGAACCGATCGAACCCGATTGCGTCATGCTCGGTGAAGATGCCGACGGGTCGACCGTCGTCGACCACCACCAGCGCCCCGTGGGCACGTTTGTGGATGAGGCCGAGTGCATCGCCGACCGTGTGATACGGGCTGAGGGTGATCGGTGTGTCGTAGACGGTGTGGCGCGACTTCACGTACTCCACCACCGCCTGGATCACGTCGAGCGGGATGTCCTGCGGCAGCACCGTGAGGCCACCGCGTCGTGCGACGGTCTCGGCCATCCGTCGACCCGCGACGGCGGTCATGTTCGACACGACCACCGGAATCGTCGTGCCAAGCGCGTCGGCGGTGGTGAGGTCGACGTCGAGGCGGGACGACACCGACGACTGGCTGGGCACCATGAAGACGTCGTTGTACGTGAGGTCGAAGCCCGACTCGTGCAGCATCCTCATCGTGATGACTCCCTGGGTGTGGTGACTCCAGGCCGCCCGCCGTGAGCGACCGATCAAGGCTAACGGCCACGGTCGGTGGCCGCTACGGTGAACGTCGTGACCAGCACTCCGGCCGCTCCTGTCGTTCTCGTCCATGGCTGGGGTGGATCGTTCCGGTCGACCTGGCAGGCGAGCGGCTTCACTGAACTGCTGCGCGACGCCGGCCGTCAGGTGATCGGCGTCGACCTGCTCGGACACGGCGACGCGCCGAAGCCGCACGACGCCGGTGCGTATGCCGATCTCACGACACGCGTGGTCGACGCGCTCCCCGACCGACCGGTCGATGCGATCGGATTCTCGCTCGGCGCGATCACGCTGTTGCGAATCGCGATGGCCAACCCCGACCGATTCTCTCACCTCGTGCTCGCCGGAATCGGTGGCACGCTG
>JBMOFX010000161.1:0-6127 GCA_049318665.1 Ilumatobacteraceae bacterium
ACGCGTGCGGAAGATGAAGTTGCCGGGTGTGATCTCGTTGCGGAAGCTCTTGCCCACCTGGGCGATGCCGAACGGCGGCTTCTTGCGACTGGTCTGGAGGACGTTCGCGAAGTTGACGAACATGCCCTGCGCGGTCTCGGGCCGCATGTAGACCTCGGCGCCGCCGCCTTCGATGGGGCCGGCATAGGTCTTGAACATCAGGTTGAACGCGCGGGCCTCGGTAAAGGCACCCCGCGTGCCGCAGTTGGGGCAAACGTCCTTGTCGTCGAGGTGATCCTCACGGAACCGCTGCTTGCAGCTGGTGCAGTCGACGAGCGGGTCGGAGAAGTTGGCGAGGTGACCGCTCGCTTCGAACACCTGCGGCGGCGCAAGGATCGCAGCGTCGATGAGCAGCACGTCGTCGCGCTGCTGCACCATCGTGCGGATCCATGCCTCACGGACGTTGCGCAGCATGAGCGAGCCGAGCGGGCCGTAGTCGTAGCTGGAGCGGAAGCCGCCATAGATCTCCGCCGACGGGTAGACGAACCCGCGTCGCTTGGCAAGGTTGACGATCTGGTCGAGGTCGGTGGCTGGCATACAGGGCACAGGCTACGGGGCGTCGATGCGCGGCGCGAAGCGAGTTGGGCGACCGCTAGTGCGTCTCGAACATGGCCACCGTACGCAGTCGACGTTCGAGGTGGTGCTCGAGGGCCCGTGTCGCGTGGCTGCCGACCTCATGCGTGACCGGTGAGGCGCTGAGGTCGAGGGCTTCGTTGAGTCGACCACCGAGGATCATCCGCATCACCGCGAGGGCATCGGCCGAGATCGGCGCGCCCGTTCGACACGAGCGACACAGCACCCCGCCCTCGGCAACGTCGAACGCGACGAGTGGCTCGTCGATGCCGCACCTCACGCACGCGTCGAGCTCGGGACGAACACCCTCCGACGCGAGCAGCTTCCAGTAGAACGACGACACGACCAGCGGCCCGGAGCGTTCGCCGACCGTGCGGAGCGCCCCCACCAGCATCCGGTAGATGTGCGGCGACGGCTCGCGATCCATGGTCATCTGATCAACGGCTTCAACGATCGCCAGGCCGTGGGTGATGTGGTCGAGGTCGCTGACGAGCGGCGCGAGCGAACCGATCGACTCGGCCTGGCTCACGATGTCCAGCTCGCGTCCTTGATGGAGCAGCAGCTGCACGTGGCTCATCGGCTCGAGCCGTGCACCGAACTTTGACATCGTCTTGCGGACGCCCTTGGCGACAGCGCGGATCTTCCCGTGGTGTTCGGTGAGGACGACGATGATCCGGTCGGCCTCGCCCAACTTGTACGTACGCAGCACGACCCCGGTGTCGCGGTAGAGCGGTGCGGCCACCGGTCAGTCCAGGCCGCCGAAGCGGCGGTGGCGCTGACGGAACGCGTCGATCGCGTCATCGAGGTGCTGGGCACGCAGGTCGGCCCACGCCACCGGGATGTAGACGAGCTCGGCGTAGGCGAGCTCCCACACCAGCGACGTCGGCAGACGATCGGCGGTGCCGAGCACCAGCACCAGATCGGGCTCGATGACGGCAGGTGCGAGGAGCGCGGCCGCGACGGCCGACTCGCTGAGTTGATCGGATTCAGACAGCTTCCGGAGCGCCACGACCAGGCGCTCTCGACCATCAGGGGTGGGGTCGACGATGACGTGGCAGGCACCGATGTCGACGACATCGTGGTGGACCGGGCGTGCGGCGTCGGCGTCGTCACCACGTTCGAACGGCCGGAGCGTGAGCCAGGTGGCGCCGTGGCGGTCGGCCAGCGCGCCGAGCACATCGATCCGCTCACGCCATGCTTCGTCGCTCAGCGCTCCCCACTCGGCGACGGTCCCACCCGCCACCATCACATGGCGAAGGACGTGCTCGTCACGTTCGACGTTGGCGCGGGCACCGCTCATGGCACCATTCTCTCACGCCCCCGGAGCGACCGTGGGTAGTGTGACGAGATCACTGAAGTCGTCGCCTCCACGGGTCCGGGAGCCACCGGAAGGGTCGCCGCAGTCCACGTTGCGTGCATCATGGACGGCAATGGTCGCTGGGCGAATCGACGCGGCCTCGCACGCACCGACGGACACACGGCCGGTGAGGAGAACCTCGCGGCACTGGTACGGGCGGCCGTCACCCGCAACGTCGGTTGGCTCTCTGTGTTCGGCTTCTCGACGGAGAACTGGGTTCGTCCGCGCGGTGAGGTGAGGCACATTCTCGGCCTCCACAAGAAGCTGTTCGGCCGCGTGGCCGAGCTCAACGAACTCAACGTGAGGGTCGAGTGGATGGGCCGCCCGTTCGATTCGCCGGAGGCGCGAACGCCCGTCTACGTGCAGCGCGCCATCCGCAAAGCGATCGCCGACACCCGCAACAACACGGGCATGGTGCTGACGGTGGCGTTCGACTACGGCAGTCGTGCGGAGTTGATCCATGCCGCGACGGCCGCTCGCCGAGCCGGCGAGGAGATCTCCGAAGCGAGCATCAGCCGTCACCTCTATCTCCCCGACCTCCCGCCGGTCGATCTGCTGGTGCGCACCTCGGGCGAGCTCCGGATCTCCAACTTCATGCTCTGGCAGATCACCGGAGCTCGGGTGTACTTCACCGACCGCCCGTGGCCGGACTTCGACGCGGTCGAGCTCGACGCGGCGCTCGACCTCCTGCGTGGTTGATCAGGCCGCTCGCTAGCGTCGCCCGGATGTCCGATGTCGCTGCCGCCCTTCGTCGCCTCGCCGCGGCGTTGCCGGATGGCGGCGAGGAGCGGCCACAACAGCAGGCCATGTCGGAGGCGATCGCGGCAGGCATCCGGGCCGATCGGCACACCGTCGTCCAAGCCGGCACGGGCACCGGCAAGTCGTGGGGCTACCTCGTGCCGGCCATCCTCGGTCGGAAGCGGACGGTGGTCGCCACCGCCACGAAGGCGCTGCAAGACCAGCTCGCGAGCAAGGACCTGCCCTACCTCGAGCAGCACCTGACGCAGTCGTTCGCGTGGGCGGTGCTCAAGGGGCGCAGCAACTACATCTGCCTGCAGCGGCTGCGCGAGCTGCAAAGCACCGACCGTGGGCAGGGTTCACTCGAGATCGATGACCTCGCGGTCACCACCAAGGCGGAGGTCACCAAGCTTGCGACCTGGGCGTCGAGTTCTCGCACCGGTGATCTGGCCGACCTCGACTGGTCGCCCACCGATGCCGCGCAACGTGCGGTCACGGTGAGCGGCGACGAATGCCCTGGTGCGACTCGCTGTCCGATGGGCGGACCGTGCTTCGCCGAGGCGGCCAGGCAGCGCGCCGCCGCCGCCGACGTGATCGTCGTGAACCTGCACCTCTACGGGCTCGACGTGGCGTCGGGCGGGGCGATCCTGCCCGAGCACGACGTGGTCGTGATTGACGAAGCGCACCAGCTCGAAGACATCATGAGCGACACCGTCGGGCTGCAGATCGGGCCGGGCCGATTCGTCACGCTGGCCGGCGCGCTGCGACGGATCATCGACGACCCGGCCCTCGTGAGCCCGATCGCGGACGCGGCACAGCTCATTCGTGATGTGCTCTCGCCGCACAACGGCAATCGCCTCAGCGATCCGCTTCCCGATGCGATCCTCGAGGCGTTGGTGATCGCTCGCACCCGAACGGATGCCGCGCTGTCATCGCTGCGCGCCATCGACACCGATGTGGAGGAAGCCAAGCAGCGCAAGCTGCGCGCACAGCAGCTCGCCACCCGTTTGGTCGACGACATCGACACGAGCATCGGCACTCGCACCGGATACGTCGCGTTCGTGTCGGGCTCACCCGAGTACCCGCGCCTCGAGATCGCTCCGCTCGACGTCGGTCCGGTGCTCGCCAGCGGTGTGTGGGATCGCCGAACGGCGGTGCTCACGAGCGCGACGATCCCGTCGTCGTTGGGGTCGCGGGTGGGTCTGCCGGCGGGTCGCTCCGACACGCTCGATGTGGGCAGCCCGTTCGACTTCGAGCACCACGGGCTTCTCTACTGCGCGCTGTCACTCCCCGACCCGCGGGCACCGGGTCGCGACCTCGCCGCTCATCAGGAGATCGCCGCGCTCATCCAGGCAGCGGGCGGGCGCACCCTCGCGCTCTTCACGAGTTGGAAGGCGATGGATGCTGCTGCCGCCGCGGTGCGGATGCAGATCACGCAGCCGATCATCACCCAACGCGATCTGCCGAAGAACGCGCTGGTGAAGGCGTTCTCCGAGGACGAGAGCACCTGCCTGTTCGCGACCGCTGGGTTCTTCCAGGGCGTCGACATCCCCGGCCGCACGTTGAGCCTCGTCATCATCGACAAGATCCCGTTCCCCCGCCCGGACGATCCGCTGCTGTCGGCGCGGCGAGAGCTGCTCGGTGGAGCCGCGTTCAGCGAGATCGACGTGCCGCGTGCCGCGATCCTCCTCGCGCAGGCGACCGGCCGGTTGATCCGCACAGCCACCGACCGCGGCGTGGTGGCGGTGCTCGACCCGCGACTCGGCAAGGCCAGCTATCGCTGGGACATCGTGAAGGCGTTGCCCCCGATGAAGCGCACCCGCGACCGAGCCGAGGCCGAGGCGTTCCTCCGCACCATCACGGGCTGAGCCGCTGGCGCGAGTCGTCTTGTAAGGTCGGCCGGATGGGGGAACCGAGCGTTCGGTGTGACGTGGTCGATGGCGTTGCCACGATCACGCTCGATGCACCGGAGAACCGCAACGCGCTGTCGCGCGCGTTGCTCGCCGGACTGCACACGTCGCTCGATCGAGCAGAGGCCGATGACGTGCGAGTCATCGTGCTCACCCACACGCCGCCCGTGTTCTGCGCCGGTGCCGACCTGCGCGAACGCAGCAGTGGCCCCACCGATTCGACCCCGATGGTGCACGCGCTCCAGCGACTCATCGACGCGCGGCAGCCGACGATCGCGGCGGTGGAGGGGCCGGTGCGCGCCGGCGGCATCGGGCTGATGGCAGCGTGCGACCTCGTGGTGGTGCGGCCCGACGTCACCTTCGCGTTTACCGAGGTGCGCATCGGCGTGGCACCGGCGATCATCAGCGTGCCGATCTTGCAGCGTTGCCAGTGGAGCTCGCTCGCCTCCGCGTTCCTCACCGGCGACCCGTTCGACGCCGCCACCGGCCGATCGATCGGTCTCGTCACGCACGTGAGCGACGACGTGCGCGCCACCGTCGATGCACTCGTTGCCGGTGTGCTCGCTGGGGCGCCGGGCGCTGTCGCTGCCACGAAGCGGATCCTTCGCGGCGGCCGGACGTGGGCGGAGATGCAGGCACTCAGCGAGTCGTTGTTCGAGAGTGACGAAGCGGCCGAAGGGATGCGCGCGTTTGCGGAGAAGCGCGTGCCGGCATGGGCACCGCAGGCGGCGGGTCGCTGACATGCCGATCCTGCCCGACACCCTCAACACCGCCGCCGATGCGTTCGCCGAGAACCGCACCGCGATGCTGGCGCAGCTGGCCGCGCACGATGCCGAAGTGACGAAGGTGGTGGCGGGCGGTGGCCCGACCTATGTCGAGCGCCACCGCAAGCGGGGCAAGCTCCTCGCACGCGAGCGGATCGAAGCGATCCTCGATCCGGCCAGTCCGTTCCTCGAACTGTCGCCGCTCGCCGCGTGGAGCTCGGCGTTCCCTGCCGGCGCGGCGATGGTGACGGGCATCGGTGTGATCGAAGGGGTCGAGTGCGTGGTGGTCGCGAACGACCCGACGGTGCGCGGCGGAGCGAGCAATCCGTTCACGATGAAGAAGCAGATTCGCGCCATGGAGATCGCGTCGGAGAACCGGCTCCCGCTCGTCAGCCTGGTCGAGTCGGGCGGCGCCGACCTGCCGTCGCAGAGCGACATCTTCATCCCCGGCGGCAAGAGCTTCCGCGACATCACTGCGCTGTCGGCGAAGGGCATCCCCACACTCGCTGTGGTGTTCGGCAACTCCACGGCCGGTGGTGCATACACACCCGGCATGAGCGACTACATCGTGATGATCAAAGAGCGCTCGAAGGTCTTCCTCGGTGGTCCGCCGCTGGTGAAGATGGCCACGGGTGAGGAGAGCGACGACGAGAGCCTCGGCGGTGCCGAGATGCACGCACGAGTGAGCGGCCTCGCCGATCACTTCGCGCTCGACGAGCTCGACGGCATCCGCCTCGGACGACAGG
>JBMOFX010000162.1:0-6076 GCA_049318665.1 Ilumatobacteraceae bacterium
GGGACTTCAACTGGTCGATACGGGTACGGACGCTGCCGTCGATGACGGTGTCGCCGATGGTGGCGACGAGGCCGCCCAACACGGACGGATCGACCACCACCTTGAGGTTGAGCTGCTTGCCGGTCGCGTTGGCCAGCGCCGCTGCGAGGCGGGTCTCCTGATCGTTGGTGAGCGCGACCGCGGTGCGGACCTCGGCGAGCTCGAGGTGCTTCGACGACGACGCCCTCGCAACGAGCTTGTCGATGATCGCTGGCAGATCGCGGCCACGGCCGGAACCGACGACCATGCTGACGAGCTGTGTCGTGGTGGAGGTCGCCTTGCCGCCGAGGAGGTCTTCGACGATCGCCTGCCGCTTGCCAGCCGGGATCTGCTCGTCGGTCAGAGCGTTGCGCAGCGAGTCGGACGACTCGTAGCTCCGTGCAAATCGGAACAACTCGTCTTCGACCTCGTCGAGCGTGCCTTCGGCGCGGGCGACCTCGAAGAGGGCCCGGGCGTAGCCGTCGATGCGTGCGTCGTCGCTCATCGTGCTGCTCCCACTCGTGCGATGAAGCCTTCGATCAGCTCCTGCTGCGTGCTGTCGTCGAGCGAGCCGGTGACCACGTGGTCGACGGCTGCGGTCGACAGTCGGGCGATCTCTGCCCGGAGTTCGTCGCCGACTCGAGCCCGTCCGGCCTCGATCTCGGCGTCCGCACGAGCCTCGAGCTCGGCGAGCTCCTGCGTGAGGCGAGCGCGACCGTCGGTGATGACGGTCGACGCCTGCGCATCGGCATCGGCGAGGATGCGGGCCCGCTCGGCTTCGATGTCGCCCTTGGCCTGACGGATCTGTGCCGCCTCGGCTGCCGCTGCTGCCTGATCGTCGGCCGCGCCGTCGAGCTCGCGCTGGATCTTGTCGGTGCGCGCCGCCAAGCTCTTCTTCGCGACCGACCAGGCCTTCCAGTAGAGCAACCCGAACACGATCAGCGAGGCGAAGCCGCCCCAGATGATCTCGGGGGTCTCGGGCCACAACCAGTGGTGGGTGACGATGCCGCTCTCGTCGTAGACGGCTTCTCCTGCGGAGATGCGGATGATGGCGCCCAGAACGCTCATCGTGCCATCACCTCGCCGACGACCCGGTCGAGCACCGATGCCTCAGGACGGCGACCGGTGGCGAGCTCGCCTGCGCGGCCGGCCACGTCGGCGACGGCCGCATGGATCTGGTCGCGCACCGCCAACTTCGCTGCATCCGACTCGGCCTGCGCTGCCGCACGACGCTCGGCGAGCCGTGCGTTCAGAGCTGCGATCTGCTCCTGACGCTCCGACTCGAGCTGCTCGCGAGCCGCATCGACCTTCGCGGCTGCCTCGGCCTTGACCGAGGCGAGCTGCGCTTCGTAGTCGGCCACCTCGGCGCGTGCCGCCGCACGAGTGGCGTCAGCCTGCTCGTGGTCGGTACGGATCCCGTTGTAGCGGGCATCCATGCTCTTCTTGAGGCGGGGGAACAGGAACAAGCGCATGGCGAGCGCGAGGACGATGAACGACCCCGCAGTCCAGTACAGCTCCTTCAGTTCCGGCTCGATCGGACCAGGACCCGCGTCGCGCGTCTCGGTGCCGGCCTCCGTGCCAACGGCCATGGGGGCCAACCCTGGGAGATGGATGACGGTCGTCAACACATCAGCTCCATTCGTGTGGATGTAGACGGTGGGTGTCGGTCAGAGACCGATGAGGATGAAGACCACGAAGCCGATGAGGGCCAGTGCTTCGGTGAAGGCGATGCCGAGGAACATGGTCGTACGGACCATGCCGGCAGCTTCGGGCTGGCGGGCCATTGCCTCGACGGACTTGCCGACGAGGTAACCAATGCCGATGCCGGGCCCGATGGCGGCGAGGCCGTAGGCGAAACCGGCCGAGCTGGCGGCCTGACCGGCCTTGTACTCGTCGCCGGTAAGGGCTGTCGCAGCGGCGAGGTGGCTGAGAGCTTCCATGGATGTCTTCTCCTGTGATGGGTTCTGGGTAGGGAGATCTGGGGTCAGTGCTCGGGGTGAGCAGCGCCGGCGATGTAGACGGCGGTGAGGATCGTGAAGATGTAGGCCTGCAGGAAGGCGACGAGCACCTCGAAGGCCGTGAGGAACACGAGCATGCCGAAGGGCAGGATCGCCATCGGCTTGAGCAGGAACTGCATCGTCTCGGCCGTGATCAGCGACTGCGTGAGCAGCGCGAAGGTCACGAGCAGGATGTGGCCGGCGAGCATGTTGGCGAAGAGTCGGACCGTCAGCGAGAACGGGCGCACGAGGATCGTCGAGATGAACTCGATGGGGGTGACGAGGATGTAGAGCGGCCACGGCACACCAGGGGGGAACAGGGTGCTCTTGATGTAGCCGAGGCCCTGGTGCTTGAAGCCGACACCGATGAAGATCACCCAGACCAGCAGGGCGAGGAACATCGGCAGCGCGATGCGGGCTGTGGCCGGCATCTGGATGAGCGGGATGATGCCCGGCACGTTGCACAGGTAGATGAAGATGAACAGGCTCAGCAGGAACGGCGTCCAACCGAGGCCGTCCTTGCCCATCGTCTCCATCACGATGCCGTTCTCGATGAACTCAACCGATGCCTCGGCGACGTTGCGCACGCCGGTCGGCGCCTTCGAGCCGTCCTTGCTGCCAGCGATGAGGAACACGACGATGCCGATGAGCGCCGCGGCGACCCCAATGAGACCGATCTTGTTGAACGAGGTGAAGACGTCGTCCCAACGGAGGATGGAGTTGATCTCTGGAAACTCGAAAGACTCTGCGAGCACGGGGAACCGATCCTGTGATGTCGTTTACGGGCGGGCGGGCTTGAGGCCCGGATGGGCCAGGGACAGCGCCACGAACTTCATCTCCCACACGAGGAGACCGAGGTGCGTGATGATGATGGTCGCTCCGAGGGCCGGAAGCGAAATCCAACCGGCGTCTCTCACGAGCAGCACGGCGAGGAGGATGAGTCCGAGCCGCGCGAGATAGCCGAACAGGACCGCCCCCATCATCAGCCCGAGGCTGATGCGGGCGGTGACGGCGACGAGGCCGGCGGCGAGCGCGAAGTTGACGAGGACGAGTGCGACGCCATAGGCGCTGCTCCACACACCGTTGATCCCCCAGATGACGCCGCACACCGCGATGAGCACTGGCGCAACGATGAGGCCGCGGCGGATCATGTCCTTGCTCACGGCGACCTCGGGGGCCGGGCCGTCGAGACGTGTGGTGAACGCCGGGTTGGCGTCGGGCGTGGTGCTCATGCCGCTCGCTCCGAGGGTGGCTGGGCGGTGGCCCGCGTGCGCCGCTCTGCTTCGTGGCGTTCCATGGCAGCGCCGTACACGTACCACATGCGAACGAACTGGCCGACGACAGCAAAGATCACGAAGCCGATGGTGAACACGGGCCGGGCATCGAAACGCGCATCGAGCGCCCAGCCGATGCCGAGGAACAACAGGATCATCAACGCAAAGTCCATACCGCGGCCGACGTTGTCGTCGGCGTCGATGTTCGGCTTGCGTGGGGTCAGCTTCACAGGGTTCCTGGCGAGAGCGCGCGCCCCACGGCATTGTGGAGGGCTTGTGAACGCGAACACAATCTACTCGCGATCACGCGCCTGTCCAAACCAGAACGCTCGACGCAGTCCGTCACGGGGTGCGCTGCCGTCGGATCTGCGGGTGCAGCACCGTGTAGAGGAGCAAGCCGAGCATCGCGGCGCCGACCGGGAGGTAGCCGACCCCACTGTTGGTGATGACGGGATACAGCACGAAGATGCTCAGCAAACCGGTCCACCCCCACAGGATCAGCACGCTGCGACGCTGACCATGCCCCATCTCCATCAGGCGGTGGTGGAGGTGGCCTTTGTCGGCGGTGGCGACGCCGTGACGACTGCGGGCGCGGCGCACGATCGCGAACAACGTGTCGACGATCGGCACACCGAGGATGAACAGCGGGATGAACAACGGCGCCAGGAAGAAGTAGGCCTGCCCCGGTGACTCCCCGGCGCCTGGCGCCTCGCGCCCACCGACCAGGCTGGTGCTGACGGCCAGCAGCAGACCGAGCAGGAGCGCGCCCCCGTCACCCATGAAGATCTTTGCCGGGTTGAAGTTGTGTGGCAGGAACCCGATGCAGATGCCGACCGTGATGATCGCGAGCAGCGGGCCGATGTTCGGTTCGAGCAGCTGACCCTGCCCACTCAGGTGCTGGCTGTAGAGAAAGAACGAGAACGCTCCGATCGCGACGATCCCCGCGGCGAGGCCGTCGAGACCGTCGATGAGGTTGATCGCCGACGTCATGCCGACCACCCACAGCATCGTCACCAGCGGCACCCAGTCGTCGAGGTAGACGACGTCGAGGAACGGCAGCCGGACGAGGAACATCGTGGCGCCGTACTGGACGAGCGCGATGCTCGCGACGATCGTGCCGGCCACCTTCGCCGGCGCCGATACTTCGCGGACGTCGTCGAGGAGCCCGACCGCGAACATGATCGTGGCCGCGATCACCACGCCCCGCGGTTCGATGTTGCGCGCGAAGAGCGGGTCGAACACATTGAGCACCCGCGACACGCCGAACGCGATGATGAAGCCGCAGTACATCGCGATGCCGCCGACATCGGGAACCGGTCGCGTGTGCACCGTCCGTTCGCTCGGCTCATAGATCCAACCGACCCGATTCGCGAACCGGATGACCAACGGGGTGATCAAGAAGGTGACGACCGCCGCGATGGCACCAATGGCGAAGTAGGCGGCGAGCGACGGCACGAACGGCTCAGGCGTACGCCGGGAATCGGCCGCACAGCTCGGCGACGCCCGACTTCACCTCGTTGAGCACCGCCTCGTCGGATCGGTGGCGAAGCGCCCGCGCGATGAACGCCGCGATCTGCGCCATCTCCGGTTCCCTCATTCCCTGGGTCGTGACCGACGGGGTGCCGATGCGCACACCGCTCGTGACGAACGGGCTGCGTGGGTCGTCGGGCACCGTGTTCTTGTTGAGCGTGATGCCCGCGCGATCGAGGACGATCTGCGCTTCCTTGCCCGACAGGTCGGCATCGAAGCTGCGCAGGTCGACCACCATCAGATGGATGTCGGTACCACCCGACACGAGACCGAAGCCCTGCTCGACGAGCGCCGCAGCAAGCGCACTTGCATTCGCCACGATCTGGTGGGCGTAGTCGCGGAAGCTCGGCTGCGCTGCCTCGAAGAAGGCAACGGCCTTGCCGGCGATCACGTGCTCGAGCGGACCGCCCTGCCAACCCGGGAACACCGCCTTGTCGATCGCAGCTGCCTGCGCTGCCGTGCTGAGGATGCAGCCGCCGCGCGGGCCGCGCAGCGTCTTGTGCGTCGTGAAGGTGACGATGTCGGCATACGGAACCGGGTTCGGATGCGCGCCACCGGCGATGAGCCCCGCGATGTGCGCTGCATCGAACATGAACAGCGCACCGACCTCGTCGGCGATCTCGCGGAACGGTGCGGGCTCGATGCGACGCGGGTAGCTCGTGGTGCCCGCGACGATCAGCTTCGGACGGTGCTCGAGTGCGAGGTCGCGCACCTGGTCCATGTCGATGCGTTGATCGCCAGGCGTCACCTGGTACGAGATGAAGTTGTAGAGCTTGCCACTCGCGTTGACCGGCGAGCCGTGGGTGAGGTGGCCACCGTGATCGAGGCTCAGCCCGAGCACCGTGTCTCCGGTGTTGAGCACCGCCTGGTAGGCGCACATGTTTGCGTTGGCACCCGAGTGGGGTTGCACGTTCGCATGATCGGCTCCGAAGAGGCCCTTGATCCGCTCGATCGCGATGGCTTCGATGTCGTCGATGATCGCGTTCCCGCCGTAGTACCGCTTGCCGGGATACCCCTCGGCGTACTTGTTGGTGAGTGCACTACCGACGGCGCGCATCACAGCGGGTGAGGTGAAGTTCTCGCTCGCGATGAGCTGCAGGCCGGTGCACTGGCGCTGCACCTCGGCAGCGATCAGTTCCTCGACGACGGTGTCGGGGGTGAGGTCGGACGGGAACGGCATAGGGGTCAGAACTCCTGCTCGAGCGCCATGAGCTGCTGCACACGGCGAAGGTGACGACCACCCTCGAAGGGGGTGGT
>JBMOFX010000163.1:0-6059 GCA_049318665.1 Ilumatobacteraceae bacterium
ACATCCTCCCGCACGAGGCGGAGGAGGACCGCGTGCTCTACCCCGTGATCGCGAGCGCGTTGGGCGGGACGGACCCGACCGGCACGATGAGCCGCGCGCACGCCGAGCTCGCTCGCCTCACCGCGCAGGTGGGGATGGTGATCGACCGGATCGGCGAGGGCTCCCCGTCGACGGCCGATGCGCGTGACCTGCAGCGGTTGCTGTACGGCCTGTACGCCCTGCTCGAACTGCACTTCGCGCAGGAGGACGAGAGCTTCCTGTCGCTCGCGGCGGAACAGACGCCGAGTCTTGGACGTCCCTTGGATCAGCAGCGGCAGACCCTTGGGTGGTGATGTCGTTCACTGAACACAGAAGGAAACACCAACTCTGTGGAGGATCTGATGAACCGCAAGCTCTTGACCGGACTGACGCTCGCCAGCGTCGCCAGCACCGGCGGCGTCGCCTTTGCGGCCTTGGCCGAGCCCGTCGGCACGACCCCGTCGGCCCCGCTCTCCGCGGCCATGACATCCGCTCTCGCGACGTCCACGACGAACGCCGCCGGCCGAACGATCTCCTACCAAGTCGGTGATGCCGGCACGGTCACCGTCGACGTCGCCGGAACGGTACTCACGAGCCGAGGCCTCGTGCCTGCGGCCGGGTGGAACATCGCGGCGCTGTCGAACAGCGGTACTCACATCGACGTCCAGTTCGCGAACGCCGAGCGCATCGTCGCGTTCCATGCCGATCTCGTCGGCGCCGACGTGGTCGTGTCCGTCACGAACGATCGGGTTCCGGGTGTCTCCGGTCCGCTCGACTCGCTGGTCGTGTCCACGATCGGCGGATCGGCGACACCGACCACCGCACCCGCAACCCCGACGACGTTCGACACCGTCGTCCCGGCCACACCTGCTTCCGTCCCCGTGAGCACGTCGACAACCGTGGCCCCGCCGGTCACCTCGACCACAGCGCCTTCATCGGCAGAGACCTACGACGACGACGACGGCGAATACGAATACGAGTCCAACGAGGCTGGCCACACGGGCCACCACAACGAATCGGAAGATGAAGACGATGACTGACGACCTGAACCTCGCCCGAGTCGCGGCGCTCCGCGCCCGTCGCGGGCAGCCCGCGGCCGACCTGAACCGTCCGGCCCCGACCAGTCGCACCACAGCGCCCTCGCGCCCTCGCCGTCGTCATGCTGCGGCCGGCGCACGGGTCGTGGCGGCTGGGCTCGCGGTGTCCGGCATGTTCGGGATCACTGCGGTGCTCGCCACGGCGAATCGGCCGTCGACACCCAGCGCTGCTGCTCCGGCCGCGGCGGCAGGAGCGCAGCCGACTCAATTGGTCGCCGTCGCCCCTGCACCGATGACGGTCGTGCTCGCGGTGCCGGCGCTTCCGGCGCTTCCGGCTCTCGCAGTCCCCACCGCCGCGCCGGCCGCAACACCGGTGGCGGCCACACCGGCTCCGGCACCGGCCGCGGCCGCCGCTCCTGTGCCCGCGCCGGTGGTGACCCAGGCGCCCGCGCCGCCGCCTCCGGCGGCCGCCACCACCGCCCCGAGCGGCGGCTGATCATGACCCCGCTCGACGTCGATGCCGCCGTGGTCGTCGAACCGTTGCAGGTGTCGTTCCAGGCAATGGGCTGCACCGTGCACGTCGTCGTGCACGGTGGCCGGCCCGACATGCTCGCCACTGCGGAGCGCCGCATCCGCGAGTACGAGGCGCTCTGGAGTCGGTTCATCGACACCAGCGACATCACCGTCGCCAACCGCGCCGCAGGCACGCCCGTTCGCGTGCACGAAGACACGCTCTCCGTCGTCAGCCGCGCAGTCGTCGGCTGCCGACAGACCGCGGGATCGTTCGACATCACGGTGCTGCCCCGCCTCCTCGACGAGGGCTACACCCACAGCGTGATCACCAAGGCGCCAGCGCCCGCCGTGACCGCCACACGCATCGGTGCGAGCGCCGAGATCGTGATCGACATCGAGCACTCGACGCTGACCGTCCCGCTCGGGGCCGCACTCGACCTCGGCGGTATCGGCAAAGGCTTCGCCGCTGATGTCGTCGCCGAAGACCTCGTCGCCGACGGCGCGCTCGGCGCCCTCGTCAACATCGGCGGTGACCTTGCCGTCTGCGGTGTCCCCGGCGTGGGCGAGTCGTGGTACCTCGGCATCGAGGACCCGGCCGACCGACCGAACCACCTCACGTGCCTGCGCCTCGGTGCCGGAGGTGTCGCAACGTCGGGCACCACCGTCCGGAAGTGGGTCGCGCCCGACGGCACCGCAGCCCATCACATCATCGACCCGTCGACGTCGAAGCCATCACGCGGCGGTCTCTTGATCGTCACCGTGATCGCAGGCGACGCAGCGACGGCCGAGATCTTCGCCAAGGCGGCGATGATGCTCGACGGTCCCCGGGCGATGGCGATGCTGACGGCCGCGGGGTTGGCTGGGCTGTGCGTCGGAGACGACGGCGTGGTTCACCGCAGCGAGACGCTGGCCGCGTTCGAGGCGTGACCCGCGGTCACACGACCGTGCCGACCAACTTGCCGATCAGTGCGGTGATCAGCATCGCCGCGGCGCCCCACACGGTCACCCGCAACGCCGCCCGGCCGACCTTCGCCCCACCGAGTCGTGCGCTCACGACACCCAATGCCGCGAGGAACACCAACGAGGACAGCGCCACCATCCACACCCGCAGCGACGTCGGCGTGAGCGCCGCCACCACCACCGGAAGCAATGCCCCGACCGTGAACGACACCGCCGACGAAAGGGCCGCCTGCAGCGGTCGCGCCGTGATGGTGTGGGAGATGCCCAGCTCGTCGCGACTGTGCGCACCGAGCGCATCGTGCGCCATCAGCTCTCCCGCCACCTGATGGGCGAGCTCGGCGCTCACCCCTCGGCTTTCGTAGATCCGGGCGAGCTCCTCATGCTCGCTCACCGGATCCGTCGCCAGCTCCCGCTCTTCGCGGCCGATGTCGGCGCGCTCGGTGTCGGCCTGCGAACTGACCGACACGTACTCGCCCGCTGCCATCGACATCGCGCCGGCCACCAAGCCCGCCGTCGCCGCGACGATCACGGCCGACCGTGAAGCGCCGGTGGCGGCGACACCAACGATCAGGCTCGACGTCGACACGATGCCGTCGTTGGCGCCGAGCACCGCGGCGCGGAGCCAGCCGATGCGATCCGAGCGGTGCAGTTCGCGGTGTCTCATGGTGTGGGTCCTTCGGTGATGCGGCGGTTGACAGACACGCGGGGTGGGTCGAGCTCGGCAGACCGAAAGGCGGCTGCGGCATCGATACCGCCGCTCGCGCGGCGTGAGATGGTGGCGACCGCGCCGGACGCAGCGGCCAACTGGGCGACGATCGCGAGCCCGAGGCCCGAACCCGTGGCTGGCGAACCTGGTGCACGCCAGAACCGGTCGAATGCGCGGGCGAGTTGCTCGTCGGTCATCCCCGGGCCGGTATCGCGCACATGCAGGACAACATGGCGTCCTGTCGCTGCGGCGACGCCGGCGGGCTCGACCTCGACCGCCACGTCGATCCTGCCTCCGGCAGGCGTCACCGCCAGCGCGTTGTCGATGAAGTTGTCGATGACCTGCTCGACCGCGCCATCGACGGCCATGGCCATCGCGCGATCCGGGGCCTGCACGGTGAGATCGACGCCGTGCTCTTCGGCGAGCGACGACCACACCTCCACCCGCTCGCGGGCGAGCGCGGCAACGTCGACCGACTCGGTGACGCCGGTGCGTCCATCGGCACGAGCGAGAGCGAGCAGACCGTCGACGAGGTGCTGGAGCCGTTCGGTCTCCGCGCTCGCCGACTCGAGACGCGACCGCGCTCCGGCAGGGTCGGTGTCGACCATGTCGGCCGCCTGATCGAGCCGCAGCCGCAGCGCGGTGAGCGGTGTGCGCAACTGGTGCGACGCGTCGCCGGCGAAGGCACGTTGCTCGTCGACCAGACGTTGGATACGGGTCGACATCGAGTTGAACGCGTCGGCCAGTCCGCGGATCTCCGGTGGCCCCTCGTCGGTCGGTGCGGTGACGGTCAGCTCACCCGCCGCCAGACGATCCGTCGCCGAGCGAAGCCGGCGGATCGGGCGGGTGAAGGTGCCAGCCAGCACGGCCGCCGCCCCTGCCGCGATGACCACGGAGATCAATGCCACGACCAGCAGCCCGCGCACGCGCGTGGTGACGCGGCTACCGACCTCGGCGGCGGGATAGGTGAGGCGCACCGTGCCCACCACCGAGTCACCGGACAGCACGGGCACGGCGACGTAGAGCAAGGGGAACCCCAGCGTCGCGGAGAACCGTTCGCCCGTCGTCGGCGTGCCGGCGAGCGCGCTGGCGATCTCCGGTCGCGTCGAGTAGTCGGTGCCGGCGGCCACCTCCTCGTCGGAGATCGCGATCGCAATGCCGGTGCGATCGGTGATGACGACGCGAGCCCCCGTATCGGAGCGATAGGCGTCGATGATCTGCTGCAATCCTGCGTCGCCGCGTCCACTCCCCGATTCGAGCAGCTCCTCGGCGCGCCCAGCGATCACAAACGCATCACGCTCCAACCCGGTCACCAGCCGGTCGCGTTCCACGGTGCGCAGGTGCCCGGCCAGCGGGATGTCGTGCGCAGCGAGCACGACGATGGTGATCGCGACGAACACCGCCACCAGCCGCCACCTCACCCGGGTTGCTCCAACCTGAAGCCGACGCCGCGGACCGCGTCGATCCAGCCGGGGTCGCCGAGCTTCTTTCGGATCGCGGCGATGTGAGCATCGACCGTCTTGGTGGGGCCGAACCAGTTGACGTCCCAGACGTTTTCGAGGATGTCGGTACGCGTGCACACCGCACCCGGATCGACCGCCAGGTAGGCGAGGAGATCGAACTCCTTCGCGGTGAGGATCACTTCGTCACCGTCGAGGCGGACCCTTCGCGTGCGACGATCGATCTCCAGCGAACCGATCACTTGCGGGCCACCGACGTCATGCACTGGCGCGCCCGGCACCGACGGTGCCGCCCGTCGAGTGACCGCCCGGATCCGGGCGACCAACTCGCGGAAGCTGAACGGCTTGGTGACGTAGTCGTCGGCGCCCAACTCGAGGCCGAGCACACGATCGAACTCGTCGCCTCGAGCCGTGAGCATGATGATCGGAACGTTGCCTCGACTGCGCAGAATCCGGCACACATCTCGCCCGTCCATGTCCGGAAGGCCGAGATCGAGCAGCACTGCGTCGGCCGGGTCGGCGCTGAGCGCCGCTGCGCCCGTGGCGGCATGCGTGACGCTGAAGCCGGCGTCGCGGAGCCCGTCCATCAACGAGACCGCGATCGAGTCGTCGTCCTCGACCAGCAGGATGTGCACGTGAACAGTGTGGCTGGCTGGGCCAGACCTGTGCCGGATCTTGGACAAGTTTTGGATGTCGGTTGCCCTGATCTCACGCCTGCTGGTCGTACGGTGAACTCGTGAGAAATCGGCCTGCCACAGTGCTCGCGATCGCAGGTGTCGTCGCCGCTGGCCTCGTCGCCGGGCTCGTCAATGCGCAGGCACTTGCCGGCTCCGATGACCGCGGCGCCACCTCGCTCGCGTCGCTCCAACTCGATGCGTCGAGCTCGGTGCCGACGACCTCGTCGGTGCCCGGCGTGGACGCTCCACCGACGGTGTTCGCGGCGGGCGTTGCGGGCACGTTGACGCTCGATCAGGTGAACGGCGTGCTCAGCGTCGTCGCAATCGCGCCGGCGGCCGGTTGGTCGGTGTCGAAGGTGAGTTCCGTCGACGCCACCACCACCCTCGTCGAGTTCGTCTCCGCTGGCACGGTGGTGCAGGCACGTGCAGTTCTCCGCGACGCTGTGTTCACCGTGGAGCTCACCGAGACGATGGTCGGAGTTGCAGCCGTCACGACCGTGGCGGCGCCGCCGACCACCGTGCCGCCAGCGCCAGCGCCAGCGCCAGCGCCCACGCCCACGACCGCACCGTCGCCGACATCAACCACGACGGTGCGACCTCCGACCTCCGTCGTGCCCTCCTCGGTACCGAGCGACGACAACTCGGGGAGCCATCACGGTGGCAGCGATGACGGCAGTGATGACGGCAG
>JBMOFX010000164.1:0-6027 GCA_049318665.1 Ilumatobacteraceae bacterium
CTGGAGCTGGTGCAGATCGAGCTCGAGAAGCTGCGGCGTGACGGCATCACCGATGAAGAGCTCGACATTGCCCGCGGCTCGCTGACAGGCGGCTTCGTGCTCGGCCTCGAAGACACCGGCTCGCGTATGGCGCGCAACGGCACGCTGCTCAGCACCCGTGGCGAGATCGTGCCGATCGCCGATCAGGTGGCGCGCTGGCAGGCGGTCGATCACGACGCCGTCCGAGAGGTGATCGACATCGTGTTCTCCCACGAACCGCTCGTCGTCACGCTCGGCCCCAGCTGAGCGATCCGAACGCTGGTCCACGCATCATCGGGCGCGGCTACGGTCGGCACCATGACGGCAGCGGTGCAGACGAATCCGGTACGAGTGGGTGTGGTCGGTGCCGGTGGCCGAATGGGTCAGGCCGTCTGCGCTGCGGTGGCGGCGACGCACGATCTCCAACTGGTCGCCGCTGTCGACCCTCATGCGACCGGCACGGTCGAGGGCGTGCCGTTCTCCCACGAGCTGCGCGCCTTGGCCGACGCCGAGGTGCAGGTGGCCGTCGACTTCACGGTGGCGGCGGCGTCGCGTGTGACGTTGCCGTGGCTCGCGATGCATGGCATTCATGCCGTCGTCGGCACCACCGGCTTCGATGACGACGACATCGCCACCTTTCGACGGGCGTTCAGTGGGAGCAACTGCCTCATCGCCTCGAACTTCGCGGTGAGTGCGGTGCTGATGATGCGTTTCGCCGAGCTCGCCGCGAAGTGGTTCGACACGGCCGAGATCATCGAACTGCACCACGACGCCAAGGTCGACGCACCGTCGGGCACTGCGATCACCACTGCCGAACGGATCGCAGCGGCATCGACCGAGTGGTCACCCGACCCGACGCAACACGAGGTGTTCCCGGGCGCGCGTGGGGGTGTCGGTCCGGGTGGTATTCACATCCACTCGGTTCGGATGCGCGGCATGGTGGCGCACCAGGAGGTGATCCTCGGGTCGCTCGGTCAGACGTTGACGATCCGTCAGGACAGCTACGACCGGTCGAGTTACATGCCAGGCGTAGTGCTCGCATGCCGCCACGTGGCCGAGCACCCCGGCCTCACGCTCGGCCTCGAGCGCATCCTCGAGGTGTAACGCCCGTCAGGGCGCTCTCAGGACAGGGCGGCGATGGCGGCGTCGTAGTTGGGCTCGATCGCGATCTCGGGCACGAGCTCGGTGTAGGTGACCGTGCCCTGCTCGTCGAGCACCACGACGGCGCGAGCGAGGAGACCGGCGAGCGGTCCCTCGGCGAGCGTCAGTCCGGATTCCTGACCGAAGTTGCTGCGGAACGTGGAGGCGGTCTCGACGTTGGTGATGCCCTCGGCACCGCAGAATCGACCCTGCGCGAACGGCAGGTCGGCCGACACGTTGAGGACGACCGTGTTGTCGAGCCCGGCCGCCCGCTGGTTGAACACGCGAACGCTGGTCGCGCACGTGGGCGTGTCGACGCTCGGGAAGATGTTGAGCACGAGCCGCTTGCCGGCGTACGTGGCGGCGGTGACCTCGCTGAGATCACCCTTCACGAGCGAGAACGAAAGTGACGATCCGACCTGGGGAAGATCGCCGACGGTGTTGACGGGGTTCCCGCCGAGTGCAGTCTGAGCCATACCCGAATTCGTATCAGTCCTCGGCGGGCTGTGCCACCCCGAGGTGCTTGTCGCCGTGTGGTTCGATGATGCCGTCGGGCGTCTCGATCTCGTCGACGATCTCGTCGAGGCTGCCACGCGACTTCCGCGCGATCTGGATGAAGCTCACCGCGAACAGCGCGGCGACGATGTACCACTGGTACCGGTTGATGGCCTTCAGGAACCATTCGATCTGCTCCCTGAACGCCTGCCCACCGAACCACAGCACCGTCAGCTTGAGCGCGATACCGGTGGACACGCAGGCGAAGAACTTGCGCGCCGGCACTTCGCGGTGGCCAGCCATCACCTGGACGAGGTTGCTGGCGGGCATCAGGATGAGCATGTACGGCCCGGCGCGGTCGATCGCCTTCTCCAGCCACCGCCAGATCGCCGGCATCTCGCCAACCTCGCGCTCGACCCAGCTCGCTGCCTTCGTGCCGTAGAGCCGACCGAGCAGATACAGCGCGGTCGCGGCGAGGAGGATGCGGAAGAACCCGATCACCACCCATGGCAGCGGGTCCATGTACGGCACGGAGAACAGCAGGTTCCGGTTTCTTGCGGAAAGCAGCAGGACCCAGACGGGATGCTCGTCGACGAGGGCTGGCCCGACGTTCGAACCGACCGTGCCGAGCACGAACAGGCTCAGTGCCGAGATGAGCACGATGCGGCGTTTGGTGGGACTGACCTCGAGCCCGGGCTTCGGGACGACAGCGCCCGGCGGGATCTCGTGGTCGGGGCGGGGGGACGGCGTCGACATCCGACGAGAGGCTAGCCGCTCCAGCGTTCCTTGGATCGGCGCACGGCCGAACAGTAGGGTCGCCGTCGTGAACAGGGGGAGGCAGTCGGGGGTTGTTGCCGTTGCCGCGCTTGCTGGGTTGGCCGCCTCACTGATGGCCGGGTGCGCCGCCGATCCGTCCGACGTAGCTGCTGGTCCGAACGCAGGCGCCGTGGCAGTGCCGAACGGTGAGACCGTCGATGTCGACGTGCTCGACAACTCGTTCCGCGCGATGGACCTCACGGTGAAGGCGGGCACCACCGTGCAGTTCACCAACCGCGGGCGCAACGATCACAACGTGCTGCCGCAGCCCGATTCGCTTCAGGGATGGGGCGTCGGCGAGGCGGAGTTCGCGCCCGGCTCGGTGTACCGGCACGTCTTCGATACGCCGGGCACCTACGACTACATCTGCACCATTCATGGTGTGAAGGGCAAGGGAATGGTCGGGACGATCGTCGTCACGTCAGATTGACAGGGGGAACCATGAAGAAGCTCGCAGCAGCGGTCGCCGCCGCATCCATGTTGTTCGTGTCGTGCGGGGGCACTGACTCGAGTTCCACCGACGCCACGACCACGACGGTCTCGGATGCCGGAACGACCTCCACCAGCGAGGGCGCCGACACCACGGCGCCTGTGAGCGGCGTCGGCGCCGACGGCATCATCGAGGTACCCGACGAGGCCGCCACGATTCAGGAGGCCGTCGATGCGGCCACGGCCGGCGACCTCGTGCTGATCTCGCCAGGCACCTACAAGGAAGCGGTCGACGTCACCACCGACGAGATCACCATCCGTGGCCTCGACCGCAACACCGTGGTGCTCGACGGCAACTTCGAACTCGACAACGGGATCCGAGTGGTCGGTGCCAACGGCGTCGCGATCGAGAACCTCACTGCGCAGAACTTCACCAAGAACGGCTTCTTCTGGACCGGCGTCGACGGCTATCGCGGCTCGTTCCTCACCGCATACCGCAACGGCGACTACGGCATCTACGCGTTCGATTCGGTGAACGGTCAGCTCGAGGACAGCTACGGCGCCGGCAGCCCCGACGCCGGGTTCTACATCGGTCAGTGCTTCCCGTGTAACGCCGTGATGGACCGCGTGACGAGCGAGTACAACGGCCTTGGCTACTCGGGCACGAACGCGGGCGGCAACCTCCTCATCGTCAACTCGACCTTCCGCTACAACCGCGCGGGTGTGGTGCCGAACAGCGGAAGCTACGAGCTGTGCTACCCCCAGCGCGAGACCACGTTGGTCGGCAACATCGTCTACTCCAACAACCAGCCCGACACCCCGGCCATCGACGTTGCGATCCTCGCGATGGGCAACGGCATCCTCAGCGCTGGCGGCGTTCGCAACACGATCGAACGCAACCTGGTGTACGACCACAACAAGACCGGCATCGGACTCGTCCCGTTCCTCGAGGAAGATCCGAACGACGACCTCCCGACCCGCGACGAATGGGAGATCGACTGCGCCACCCAGAAGGAGGCGCCCGTGTCGAAGCCCGATGGCGCGCTGTTGTGGGACTCGCTCGAGACCCGCGTCGTCGGCAACGTCGTGTCCGACAGTCGGGTCGCCGACATCGCTGTCGACTCCGCTGGTGGCGACCTCGCCACGTTCGGCAACTGCTGGAAGGACAACACCTTCACCACGTCGGCACCGCTGGAACTCGAGACGCTGGCGCCCTGCGATGCCCCTGTCGTGACCGGCGACGGGTGGACGAAGGGCGTGTTGAACGTGATCAGTTGGCTCGCCGAGGTCGAAACGGCACCGAAGTCGGTGGACTACAAGACCTCGCCCATGCCGCCGATCCCGACCCTGCCATCGATGCCCGACGCGGCGACCGCACCTGCCAAGCCGGCCACCGACGTGCCGTACAAGGTCGACGTCGCGAGCATCAAGGTTCCCGCCAAGCCGTGAAGCATCGCCTCGTTGCGATGCTCGCCCTCGCTGCGCTCATCGGCGCAGCAGGGTGCGGTGGCGACGAGTCGGTGCAGCAGGGGGAGCATCAGCATTCGTCGTTCGCGAACGGCGCACCCGACCGCGTGCTCGCCGGGCCGCAGGGTGCAGTCGCACAGTTCGTGGTCGAGTGCGCGTTCAGCCACCAGTCGTACGACGACCCGATCGTGTATCCGGGCGAGCCCGGCGCGAGCCACCTGCACATGTTCTTCGGCAACACCGTCATCGACGCCAACAGCACGGCCGAACAACTCGTACAGGGAACGACCACCTGTAACCAGCCGCTCGACACGGCGTCGTACTGGGCGCCCGCACTCATCCGCGATGGCGCGGTCCAGGTGCCGGTGAAGAGCGTCGCCTACTACCGCGCCGGGCCCGACGTCGAACCCACCTCGGTAGAGCCGTATCCACTCGGCCTGCAGATGCTCGGTGGGAACGCCGGTGCAACGAAGGAGCAGCCGGTCTCCGTCGTCGCGTGGACGTGCGGTGCGGGCAGCGTGCGTGAGGCAACGCCGCCCGCGTGTCCGGCCGATCGCAACCTCCGTCTCATCGTCACGTTCCCCGACTGCTGGAACGGTGTCGATCTCGCCACCGACGATCGCATCTCCCATGTGGCCTACAGCGCCGCTGGCATGTGCCCCGCTGCGCATCCGGTGCATGTGCCGCAGCTGCAGTTCAGCGTCGAGTACCCCGTCACCGGGCCGACCGACGGACTCGAACTCGCGTCGGGCGGACTCATCACCGGACACGCCGACTTCTTCAACGCCTGGGAACCCGACCGTCTGGCCCGCGAGGTGCGCAACTGCCTGCACCGCGGCGTGGTGTGCGGCGTTGCCAGCGGCCGCACCGACGGCTGACCAGTCTGGGTCGCCGTGTCACACCCATTTCGTAGGGTGGTGGTGTTCGTCCTGTCTTCCCCCGGGGCGTGATCGGAGCTTTCGGGTTCCCCCACATCACGATCGATTGATGCCGCCTTGCAGGGGTGGTGTCGCGGGAAGGGGCGTGTCCATGTCCGCGGTCATCGATGAACCGGACCAGCTCGGCGTTGCTGTTGGCGAGTTGTCTGATGATGAGGTGTTGGCCCGCTGTGTAGAGATCGAAACACAACGGAGGGCGATGCTCGCTGAGCATGTTCGGCTGTTAGATGAGCTCGAGCAACGCAAGCTGTACTACGCGGATGGACATCGTGATCTTGCCGGGTTCGGGCGTGCCGAGTTCCGGTGGGCCGACCGCGACGCGAAAGCACACCGCGATCTCGAACGGCTCTGCCGCACCTGCCCACAAGTACTCGACCAGTTGGCGATCGGCCGGGTCGGTGCCGCGCAGGTGTTCTTGTTGGCTCGTCTCGCCCGGGCACCCCGGGTCGGGATGTTCGTCGCCGAGCAAATCGACGATTTCTTGGATCACGCAACGAAGTTGTCGTTCCTCGCGTTCGAGCAATACGTGATCGCCTGGAAATGCTTGATGGACCAAGACGGCCCCGACCCCGACCGCGCCCACCGCAACCGCAACGCATCACTCGGCCACACCGGACTGACCGGCAGATTCCACCTCGAAGGCCCAACATCAGATCACGTCCGACTGAAAACAATGCTCGCCCATTTCGAACAGATCGAGTTCCGTCGCGATTGGGACGCTGCG
>JBMOFX010000165.1:0-6017 GCA_049318665.1 Ilumatobacteraceae bacterium
CGCTCGCGAGCGCCATGGCTCTCGGTGCGCTCATCGGGGTGATCGTTCGGATGGCGCTCACCCTGAGAGAGGTGCGGGCTGCGACGTCGGGGAGCTTCCGCGACGCCCGCACCGACGCGCTCACCGGCCTGCCGAACCGGCGGGCGTTCCTCGAATCCACGGAGTTGGCCTCAGGATCGGACGAGCGTGGACGCCACCGTGGTGTGTTGCTCGCGGACCTCGATCGGTTCATGGACGTGAACGACTCGCTCGGTCATGGCGCCGGAGACGAACTTCTCGGTGTTGTCGCTCAACGATTGGAACACTTGGTCGGCGATCGCGGTGTGCTCGCCCGTATTGGCGGCGACGAGTTCGCCGTCTCCTGCCTGATCGGTTCGCGTAACGAACTCGTCGCGTTGGCTCACGAGCTGGCTGCGAGGCTCACCGATCCGGTGGTGCTCGATCATGTGACCGTCCGTGTTGGGGCGAGTATCGGAGTCGCCTTCGCTCCCGACGACGGCTCCAGCCTGGCGGAGCTTCTCCACAGTGCGGACGTCGCGATGTACGCAGCCAAGCAATCCCAATCGGCAGTGTGTTCGTATCACCCCGACCTCGAGCTCAACGGCCGCGATCGTCTGACCACGATCCAGGAACTCCGAACCGCGATCGATGATCACGCCCTCGTCCTGCACTACCAACCCACCCTCGACATGCGCACCGCCACCGTCTGTGGCGTGGAAGCACTCGTCCGCTGGCCGCACCCCACCCGCGGGCTGCTGCCTCCCGACAGCTTCATCCCACTGGCGGAGCAACTCGGACTGATTCCCGGGCTGACCCGAGTGGTACTCGCGCTCGCCATCGCCGAAGCCGGCTACCTCGACCGGGCTGGCCATCGCCTCCAGATGAGCGTCAACATCTCTCGGTACGACCTCGTCGACGAGAACCTCCCCACCTACATCGACGAACTCCTCGCCACCCACTGCGTTCGGCACGAGCGGCTCACGCTCGAAGTCACCGAGTCCTGCCTCAGCGAACACCCCGACCAGGTCGCACGAGCCATACACGGCCTCCGAAAGCGCGGGATCCGAATCTCGATCGATGACTTCGGCGTCGGCTACTCATCCATCTCCCAACTCCTCGAACTCCCCATCGACGAACTGAAGATCGACCGGTCGTTCATCGCGGCGCTCGGGCACAATGTGCGCAGCGGAGCAGTCATTCGGTCCACGATCGAACTTGGCCGGGCGCTCGACCTCACCGTCGTCGCTGAGGGTCTCGAGAGTTTGGACACCCTCACCTCGCTCCGCGGTCTCGGCACCGACATCGCGCAGGGTTACCACATCGCCCGACCGCTCACCGCCGACCAGCTCGACGCCTACCTCGCCGAACCCAGGCCCCATGGACTCCTCCCTGAATCCGAGTCGGCACCATCGGTGATCTTGGAAACGGTGGATGTCACCGCCCCGTAGCGTGCGCCACGGGCGATCTCGGCTCAGGCTCGCCAGGTGGTGATGGCGTCGACGAGGCCGTCGACGAGTGATGCGGTGTGCGGCGGCAAAGCCGGGCCTTCCCAATCCCAGAACAGCGGAGTGGTGCCGCGTACGCGTGGCGGCAACTCGATCTGCACCCCGCGATTCGGGGGCAGGTTGACCGGGTTGCGCGGATGCATGCCCTGCAGTTCGGTGGGGATCCGTTCGAGGTCGGTGGCGATTTCGTACGCCGGCAGGTGCACCCGCAGCGACGCGCCGATGTGGTGGGCGAGGTCGCGGTTCTGGCCGCCGAGGAGCAGGGTCGTGAAGTAGCCGCGCCGCCCGAAGCCGTGGATCGTGACGACGGTGTCGACGTGCTCGACGAACTCGCGCATCCGTGCGGAGACCGCCGGGTCGAACCGGATCGACGGAATGTGGTTCTCCAAGCCCTTCGGCTGATGGACGCCGTAGTAGCTCGACCCGGTTCGCTCGGCAGCAGCACGGGCGATCACGTCGGTCATCTCCTCAAGCGCACCACCGTGGTACGCCATCAACCCGAAGGTGCCACGCAGCTCGCACACCTCCTCCACGCCAGGCGTGTCGAGCAAGGCGCGGAAGGCCTCGCTCATGCGTCGGACGCGCCGCGTCGATGCCGACCGGTGAGCACGACCGCGATCGCAGCACCCACGACGAGCACGAGCACGATGGTGACGCTCTGCCAGTACTGATCGAGGAACGTCGAGAACCGCGACTGCCACGAGTCGACAGCGTCGGTGACCTGGCTGCCGTCGCCACGGATGTCGACGGCCCAGAAGTACCAGACGAGGTACAAGCCCGACAGCAACACGAACGCGCCGGCGATCATCTCGACGTATTGCGTGCTCGATCGCAGCACACGCAACAAGCCGGTGTTGGCGACGGCGAGTGTCACGGTGAGCGCCGTGATGAGCAGCGCCATGCCCATGCCGTAAGCGATCACGTTGGCCACGCCCGCCGCGTAGCCCGACCTGCGCGCGGTGCCGAACAGCGTGCTGAGGAACAGCGGCAACGTGCAGCCGATCGACGCGATCGCGTATGCCACGCCGTAGACGAACATCGAACGCACGGTGCGATCGCGACCACCCGCGTCGAGCTTCGGCGTGTTGATCGGGGGCCGGTATCCGAACAGCATCGCGGCGCCGAGCACCACGAAGACCAGCCCGATGATGCCGGTGAGGTACTTCGCGTTCGCCACGACCCAGCTGGTGAAGAACTCCGCGATCGAACCGATCACGATGAACACCGCGAGGAATCCGGCGGACACCGCCGCGCTCACCACCAGCGCGCGCCCGAGTGTTGCGCGCTGTCGTTCTTGCTCGGTGCTCGACAGACCGAGGAAGTAGAGGAGGTAGGTGGGCAACAGCACGAACCCGCATGGATTCACCGCTGCGAGCATGCCGCGGATGAAGCTGAGCGACAGGTTCATCCGAGCAACTCCTCGGCGTACTGCCGCAGGGTCGCCTCGTCGAGCAGACCGGCCTGGCGTTGGATAGTGCCGTCGGCGCGGACGAAGAGTGTGAACGGGGCGGTGGCGATGCCGACCTCCGAGCCGAACCGGTCGGCGACATCACGCAGCAACTCGTACCGGATGCCCAGGTCCCGCGCGAACGACTCGTTCACCTCGGGTACGTCATACGGGTTGATGCCGACGAATCGGATGCGGTCGCCGAGTTCGGCGTGCACGGCGGCGAAGTCGGGCAGTTCCTTCTTGCACGGTGCGCAGGTGGAGTACCAGAAGTTGAGGATGAGCGGCTGCCCGATGAGGTCGTCCGTCGACACGGCGTCGCCGGCGTTGGTCTCGAGGGCGACAGCGGGCAGCGCAGCCCCGGTAACGACCTCGTTGGTGCTATCGGATGGCTGCTGCACCACGCCCGGTGTGGAGAGCACGACGTCGTCGTCGGCCGCTACCTCGGTGCCACCGTCGTCTCGACTGAGCGCCCAGCCACCGGCGATGCTCACCACGACCGCGACGCCGAGCGACACGGCGAGGACTCGGCGGTTGACGGCCACAGCGTGAGGCTATCCGTGCCCTACCGTCCACCGCCGGGGGTGCGGTGGACGGCAGGCACGCGTCGGTCACAGGCTCGCTGAAGCGTCACCCATGACCGCGATGTTGACTCAGGCCACTCGTTCGGCGATGAGGTGCGCGGGGATCGGCACCTCATCGACGACCAAGGGACCACGTGGGTGCTTGGGCGGCCGACCTCTTGGCCGCTTGTCAACGACGACCCGGCCGTTCTCGACGAGCTCGCCACCCCACACGCCCCACGGTTCGGCGCGATCGAGCGCCCCCTGGAGGCACGCCTCGGTGAGGGTGCACTTCGAGCAGATCGCCTTGGAGCGGGCGATGTCGATGACGTCGTCGGAGAAGAACAGGGCGCTGAGCGTGCCGTTGCCGTCTGCGCAGCGAGCGCGCTGCCAGTTGATGGTGCTCGTTGCGGTGAGCACCTCGACCAGCGTCTGAGCGGTGGTGTCGGGGAGGAGTTGGGTTGCGTACATGGTGTGTGTCCTTGGGGTGACGTGTGGAGAGTGCGGAAAATGACAAAGGCCGCCGGGATCTGGGATCCCGACGGCCTCGGAGGAGGTGGTGTTCGACGTGTGGTTTACGTCGGACTTCCTCCGAGGTGTCGGGCCGGGCGCTTGCTGGTAGCAGTCGGCATGGTCGACACGGCATCAAATGCATTGCCGGTTCCAAGTGCGCGCCACGGGCGCGCGACAGCTGCGGCCATGCAGGCGGCGTGCTGTGGTGCGATCGTGTGCTTCATCTTGGGCTCTCCGTGCTCAGATCGCCGTCGTTCGACAGCGGTCGCTGCACAATCAACCACGTTCTCGTCGATCGGTCAACCGAATTACCGTCGACATCGTGCTCTGGTCGCTCATCCTCTTTTCGCTGGGGTGGAGCGCCGGATGGATCGTGCTGTGGCGAGCCACTCCGTTACCGCCATCGGGCGGGCCCCGGGGGTCGGTGAGCATCGTCGTGCCGGCACGTGACGAGGCCGCCGTGGTCGGCACGCTCCTCGCGTCGGTGATCGCACAGCTCGAGCCGGGCGACGAACTGATCGTGGTCGACGATCACAGCACTGATGACACGGCGCACATCGCTCGCGAGGCCGGCGCGACCGTCGTGTCGCCGCCACCACTGCCGGTCGGGTGGGCAGGCAAGCCGCACGCCTGCCACGTCGGCGCGCAGCATGCGTCGTCGTCGACACTCGTGTTCCTCGATGCCGACGTGTCGCTCGGACCCGACGACCTGAGCCGCCTCGCAGCCGAGGTCGAGCGGCATCCGGACGACCTCGTATCGGTGCAACCGTGGCATCGGGTCGAACGGCCCTATGAGCAGTCGAGCTTGCTGTTCAACATCACTGCGCTGATGGGAGCGGGAGCGAGCACACCACTCGGGCAGCGGGTCGCGACCCACGTCGCATTCGGGCCCGTGATCGCGTGTCGCCGGGACGCCTACGACCGCAGCGGCGGCCACGCGCACGAATCGGTGCGCAGCGCCGTGCTCGAAGACATCGCGCTCGCGCGACGGTTCCCTCGGTCGCGACTGTTCGTCGGTGGCAGGAGCAGCACGACGTTCCGCATGTATCCCGCGGGGTTCGGTCAGTTGATCGAGGGGTGGACCAAGGGGGCCGGCATCGGGCTCGACGCGACCCCGTGGTGGGCGCTCGTGTGCACGGCCGGTTGGGTCACGTCGCTCGCGGGCGGTTGGCTCACCTCACCGTGGTTCGCGCTGGCCTCGCTGGTGCAGCTCGCCGTGTTCGCACGCCGCGCCGGATCGTTCCGCTGGTGGGCAGTGCTGCTGTTCCCGCTCGCCGTCGCGCTGTTCGTCGTCGTGCTCGTACGCAGTTGGGTGCTGCGGCACACGCGCCGCACGGTGAGTTGGAAGGGTCGTGACCTCGTGCCCGATCAGGACACGGGCTGATCCGGCGTGGGCTCGGCCTCGGGCGCAGGCTCGGCGGCCGGAGCCGCTGCCGGCAGGAACACCCGCTCGCGGTAGAACGCGAGCTCGGCGATGCTCTCGCGGATGTCGTCGAGTGCACGGTGGGTGCCCACCTTGAACGGCCGGCTGTTGTTGAGCCCGGGGTACCAGCGGCGGGTGAGCTCCTTGATGCTGCTCACATCGACGCTGCGGTAGTGCAGCCAGTGCTCGATCTCGGGCAGGTAGGCCTCGAGAAAACGTCGATCCATCCCGATCGAGTTGCCGCACAGCGGCACCTTGCGCGCCTCGGGCACCCACTGCTTGATGAACTCGAGCGTCGCTGCACCCGCTTCCTCGAGCGTGATGGTCGAGGTGCGGATCGCATCGAGCAACCCACTCTTGGTGTGCATCTCCACCACGATCGGCTCCATGATCGCGAGCTTCTCCTCGGGCTGGTGGATCACCAGATCGGGCCCTTCGGCCACGATGTTGAGCTCGTCGTCGGTGATGAGCGTGGCGATTTCCACGATCACGTTCTGCGACGGGTCGAGCCCCGTCATCTCCAGATCCATCCACACCAGCACGAACGGCAAGACTACGGCACGATG
>JBMOFX010000166.1:0-6014 GCA_049318665.1 Ilumatobacteraceae bacterium
TGCTGCGGGCAAGGTCTGCTTCTATGCGGAAGGGACGACGCACCTCATCGCCGACCTCTCAGGCTGGTTCCCCACCTGAGCCCTCAGTTCTCGATGGCACGAGTGGTCACGCGCTGCGACGCGTGCGACCATCGTGCCATGCACCTGCCGCGCACCTTCGAGCTCTCGTCCGACGCGCGGGCTGCGGTGGCGCAACTGCTCGGGATCATGAGCGACCAGGTGATGGATGGTGCCAATGCTGCGCGGTGGGACTACGACGAGCTGATGCGCGTCGAGCACCGTTTTGCGGTGACGATGGGAATCGACGACGTCGGCGCCGGCTCGAGCGAGAGCGTCACGGTCACCGTGGGCATGGAAGACGTCGCTGCGCTGCTCGACGGTATGGCGTACACCGAAGTGATGTCGGAGGGCTTCGCCTGGATCGACATGGTCCGGTGGACCGCGGACTTCATCACCTCAGAGCTTCGTGGCCATTGGACCGACGAGGAATGGCGGCAGTTCACCGCTGTGGGCGTTCGTCGCCAGGGTTGGTCGCACGAGTAAGTTGACGACATGATCGTGGACCGACTTGACATCGATGCTGGTGCGTTCGAACTGGCCACTGGCTGGAAGATCAAGCCCGAGGGGGCGTGTAAGGGCGACGTGTGTGTGCCGCTCGACCGATCGGGCGGAGCAGGATTCGACCTGGTCGCCACCGCCGACCGGCTGGGCATGGCCATCGTGGCCGATACCGACGCCGGGCTGTGGTCGATCGGCCCCGCGAGTCTCGGCGGGCGTTCGCTCACCACCGCCGAAGCACCCGACCTGTCCCTGCCCGACGTGCTCACGGGCGAAGACGTCGCCCTGTCGTCATTCCGCGGGAAGAAGGTGGTGCTCGCCTCCTGGGCACCGTATTGAGGCTGTCGCTTCGACCTGCCCGGGTGGCAGGCACTGCGCAGCGAGGTCCACGGACAGGGTGTCGAGATCATCACGGTCGGTCTCGAGATGGGTGGTGCCGAGGTGCTCCGCCCCATCGTCGAGGCGGCCGCACCGGAGCATCCGTCGCTGCTCGACGCCACGCATCAGATGGACGCGCTGTTCGGCGTCACCAACATCCCGCAAGTGATCTGGATCGATGAGGCCGGCATGATCGTGCGGCCGGCCGAGCGCGGGTCGCCAGCGCCGCAGCCCACTGAGGATCCGTTCGCCAACTTCGTCTTCGAGCTGATGGCGCGGGGCACGACGCATCCTGAGTGGTACGGCGACCGCATCCGTGACTGGGCGGAGAAGGGCGCCGACAGCGAATGGGTGCTCACCCCCGATGCGGTGATTGCTGCGTCGCATCCCCGCACCCGCGATGTGTCGGAGGCAGCCGCGCACTTCGCGCTTGCGCAGCACTTCTGGAGCACTGACGGGTTCTCGACCAAGGTGCTGCACCACTTCGAGCGGGCCCACACGTTGCAACCCGAGAACATCACGTACAAGCGACAGGCCTACTCCGCATGGAGCTTTGCCAAGACGCCCGACGACGCGGCACGGTTCGCGCAGTCGCCGAGCGCCGGCGAGGAAGAGCAGTGGCCGTTCGTGTCGGAGTTCTTCGCCGACGCCAAGGAGTACCTGGGACTCGACCTGTCGGCAGGCTGACTCGACTGCCGACTCCAGCTGGCGATCACTTCAGGTAGCGGGCGAGGTAGTCGGCGGTTGCTTCGAACTCGAATGCCGGGATCTCGGCGTGGGCTCCTGGGTTGGCGTGCAACGTCTTGCGTGTGCTGCCGAGCCGATCGAATAGCTCGAAACACGTTGCTCGGGGAATTGTTGCGTCATCCCACTGCACCAGGAACCGCAGTGGGCAGGTGACCTCGGGCGCCCGACGTTCCAACTCCGGACCGATCGAACCCCACACCCCCATGAGGCCGAGCACTGCGCAACGGATTCGCGTGTCGGCAGCGATGACCGGCACGCCCATCATCGTGCCCATCGAGATCCCCCACCAGCCCGTTGGCCGCACCCCATGCTCGGCCTCGATGAAGTCGAGCCCGGCCCGCCAGTCGGCGACGACACCCTCGGTGCCCCCACCACTTGCCCATGCCCGGTCGAGTTCGCCGGGGTGACCCTCGAAGTGGAACGTCGCACGCTCACCGTGACCCGGGCCGTCGATCGAGAGTGACGCAATGCCCCGTTCGGCGAGGAGCCCGGCGATGCTCACGATGTAGCCGGACTGCTTGTTCGCGGAGTCGGAGCCGCCGCCGTGACCGACGAGCACGAGCCGGTCGGCGGACCGCTGCAGCGGTGTGCGATACACCCCTGGGATCGCCGAATCGGAGAGCGTTGGCGGGAGCAGGAACGGGCGCTCGACGAAGTTCTCCATCACCTGCTCTGGCTTGGTCCACATGGTGGGCAACGTACTCCGCAAGCGCCGGGTCAGGGTTGACGACCTGCCCGCCGCAGGCGGGGGAAACGTCACATCCGACCTTCCCTGACGACGTCCGTTCCCTGGGCCGGTTCCTCACGGGTTCGAATGGTGGTGATCGACAGCACCAGCAGCGCAGCGAGCGGGATGAGCGCCGCGTTGTTGAGGGCCGCACCCGGCGCCGTCCCGACCGTCTCGACGGGTTTCAGCGCTCCCATTGCGGCGCGCAGCACCGGCTCGAGGAAGAGCACCACAGCCATGAAGGGAACCAGCACCCGCAGCCGCAATACGACCACCCAGACAATGCCTGCGAGCAGCAATTGCAGCGCACCCCACTGAGCGAAGAGGGCGACGAGGTTGTCACCGCCCTCGACACTGACGTCGATGGTCGCGATGGATTCCGCGCCACCATCCGACGCGAACATATGGATCAGGCTTCGTACGGTGAGCGGCACCGCCCAGAGAGCCATTGCGACGACGACCCACCGTGAGCCGCGATAGTCGTTCAGCTCGGGCGGGAGGATCCGGTCGATGACCGAGAGTCGGCCGCTCACGGCACATCGACCCGATCGAGGCGAGCGGTGAAGCCCACATACTCCCAGACGAGCTGGTCACCCTCGATCCACCGCTTGACTTCGACCGGCGCACCCACCGGGCGCAACACGTGGACCCCGTCTTCGAACGTGGCGACGACCGTAATTGGCGTGGTCTTGTCCGAGGCCGCGACATCGTGAACGCCGCCTTCCTCGGTGCCGTCGGCGCGCATGTCGTGAATGATCCCACCCGCGGTGATGACCACCCTGTTCCCGCACTGTTCGATTCGTTGCCGCTCCCCGATCGCCTCGTCGTCAGGGGCGTCGGCCCCGGCAGCCTGGATGCTCACCACTTCCCAGGTCCCGCGCATGTCGACGGCACCGTCGACGAGCGGCTCGGTGCACGCCGCCAGTACCAACGGCGGCATCTCGGTCCAGCCCCCGGCCGGCGTAAACGCCACCGGAATGTCATCGGCGGTCACCTCCGCCAACGGCAACGTACCGTCCGTTGCCTCGCTCTCGCCCTCACTCGCGGTCGGGGCGGTGTGGGTCGAGGGCACGTTGTCGACGGTTGCCGTCGCAGCGGTGCTGGTTGGCTCGACTGCGGGCATCTCGGTGCTGCCCGCGGCGCCCCCTCCTGCGCCGCCTCCGCACGCTCCGAGCAGGACGATCGTTCCGATGAGCCCAGTGGCGGTCGACCTGCGCCCGATCGAAGCGACCGGACGACTCCATCTCTTCGACATGCGCAAAGCATACATCTATTGCGCCTATGACACGCACAACATCTGCCTGTCTGTCGGTGGCCGGGTTGACCGTCTCCGGCGCGTCCATGATGACGACGATGTCCATCAGCGCTTCTCCTGTGTCCGGTGCTTGCGGCGGCGGGCCTCGAACCGGGCGACGAACTCATCGGTCCACCGGAACGGGATGTGGCGGTAGCGCAGGACGCCACGCATCTTCAGGTGTACGACGAGCCGTACTGACCGGCGAGCACGATCGGATGGCCGGTCACGACAACAGCCCTTCCCGCATCGAAACCACGTACCCGACGTTCGGTGCGGCATCGCCCTCGAGCAGCGTCCGGTACACGTCTTCGATGGCGTCGGGACCTGTCCGGTGCTCGACCGTCAGCCATCGTTCGGTGTCATCGAGGAAGCGGTGGAACGAGCGGCCGATTCGGGCGTTCAACTCGTCGGCACCCCACTCGGCGGTCCGCTTCGCGACCTGGCCCGGCGCGAAGAAGAACTCGGGCTTCGGGCCCGGGAGTCGGGCACTGCCGCCGGTGTCCTCCCAGTGGGTCGCGCCGATCGTCAGCGAGATCGTCAACTGCTCGGCGAAGTGGGTGTGCACCGCAGCGCGGACGGGAGCACTGCCAGCCATGTCGACCAGCGCCGACGGCACCGCCGGGTCGAGCCGATCGATCTCGTCGTAGGAGAGCACCTCGTCGTAGAGGCCCAGGCCCTCGACGAACGGCCGGTTCCGCGGAGAGGTGAGCCCGATGCTGCGTTGATCAGCACGCTGGGCGAGACAGGCTGCGAGGCAGATCGACGTCTTCGACGACGCGCTGGTGACCAGCGTCTGCTCGGCGCAGAGGAACCCGTTGTCGGCGAGGTAGTCGTCGGCGAGGAAGGAGGTCGTGAACAGGCCACGCAACAGCAGGTACTCGTCGGCCCGGTCGGGCTGGAACGTCGGATCGTGCGCCACGTCGCTGAAGTGGGTGTAGCTCGCGGCGTGGTTGGCGCGATGGTCGCCGACATCCCAGAACCCCGTGCCCCGCGGCGCCGCCTGGATGACGACGTCGGTCGACATCGGGTAGAAGCCGAAGTAGCGGCCGCCGACGGCGATGTCGGGGTGCGCCGACTCGGCGACCGTCGCAAGTCCCATCGCCGGCAACCTGCCCCACGGAGCCTCGGCGGGGAAGAACCCCCAGTAGTCGAGCATGTCGCCGGCGACGGCGTACGTGATGTTGTTGGTAGTGAGCGCGAACCGCTCGATCCCGAGCCGGACCTGGCCGGGCGCGAGCTCGCGGAGGGAGGCGGTGACGACGCGCGTGGTGCGGAAGTCGTGCCGGTCGACCTCGAAGGCCCGCACGAACTCGGAGGCAGGATCCATGGGAAGATCCTAGTCGTGGCCCACATGTATTGCTAGTTGAACAGGCAGTACACTACGGTCGCGGGCATGCTGATGCTGCTGCTGAGCCAGGTGCTGCCGTGATGGAGATCCTGCGCACCTCCGACGATCAGGTCGCAGAGATCGTGACCGGTATCGCGGGCTATCCGCCTGGAAGCCGCTTCGTGACGATCCCATCGGGCGACGGTCAGGACCTGCGCGTCCACCTCGTCGATGTCGGCCGTTCCGACGCACCGGTCATGGTGTTCCTCCACGGCAACCCGTCGTGGTCGTACATCTGGCGTCACCAGATCGCTGCTGCCGCAGCGGCCGGGTATCGGGCGATCGCTCCCGATCTGGTGGGAATGGGGCTGTCCGACAAGCCGACGGAGATCGACGACTACACCGTGGCTCGTCACGTTGAGTGGACACGGTCGCTGCTGTTCGATGCACTCGATCTGCAGGCGGTCAATCTCGTACTCCACGACTGGGGCGGGATCATCGGCATGCGTCTGGCCGCCGAGAACCCCCACCGGGTCGCCCGCATGGTCATCTCCAACACCGGCCTGCCGTGGCGCGACATCACCGAACCGCTTCCCGATGTGATCGAAGCGTCCGGACCGTTCGCCGACTTCCAGACGATGGCGCGACTCGCACCGCGTTGGGAGCCCTGGGCGATGCTGCCGATGGTGATGGAAACCGAGCCGAGCCCCGACGTGCAGCACGGCTATCGAGCCCCGTACCCGGACCCGCCGCTGACGATCGGCAGCCGCGCCTTCACCCAGCTCTTGCCGACCCGTCCCGACAATCCGATGTATCCCGACAACTACCGGGCGTGGAACGTGCTCGAATCGTGGACGCGTCCGGTGCTGACGATCTTCAGCGACCGCGACCGGGTGGCGCCCGACGGCTGGAGACCGATCGTCGATCGCATCCCCGGGGCGGCCGGTCCACCGCATCTGATCGTCGAAGGTGGCGGGCAC
>JBMOFX010000167.1:0-6001 GCA_049318665.1 Ilumatobacteraceae bacterium
CAGCAGAAGCTGATGCAGTACCTGCCGGTCGTGTTCGCCGTGTTCCTCGTGTTCTACCTCACTGGCCTGGTGATCTACTACATGGCGCAAGCGATCTTCCGTATCGGCTTGCAGTACTACATCACCAAGCGGTTCTACGCCGGTGAGCATTCGCTCGGCAACCAGGCGATGAAGGCCGGTGAGCAGGCGCGAGAGATCGCGAAGAACGATCCGAACGGTGGGGGCGGTGGATTGTTCGCCAACGCCAAGAAGGAACTCGCAGCAGCCAAGGAAACCGGCAAGTCAGGTTCCCCGGCGACACCGACGACCAGCAAGCGCGTCACCCCCCCGAAGAACAAGCCGACCCCCGCTCGCACCACCGGGAAGCCCCCGTCTTCGGGCCAGGCGACTCGTCCCGCGCCGAGCAACAAGCAGCCCCGGAAGTAGTGACCATGGAATGGGTGGAGACCACCGGACGAACCGTCGACGAGGCCAAGAACCAGGCGCTCGATCAGCTCGGCGTGGCCGAGGATGATGCGGAGATCGTCGTGCTCGAAGAGCCGAAGCCGGGCCTGTTCGGCCGGGTGCGCGGCGAGGCGCGCGTGCGTGTTCGTGTCCGACCGACGCAGGCACGACCGAAGGCAGAACGACGCGATCGAAAGAAGAAGAGCGACCAGGGTGCCCCGGCCGACACCGGCGCCGTGTCGACGATCGACACGGACGACATCGAGGCGCCGGCGCCCAAGACACCGAAGCAGGCATCGAAGTCCTCCGGTCGCTCCGGCGGCCGCCCGAAGAAGTCGGCCAACGAGGCCGCGGCGGCCGAACAGCCCGCACCCAAGCGCTCGTCGAACGAGCAAGAGAAGGAGAACACCGTGGACGCAGCGCAGGTGGGGGCGGAAGCCCAGACGTTCGTGCAAGGCCTGGTCGAGGCCTTCGGTCTCACCGGTTCCGTCACGGTGAGCCAGGACGGTGACGACCTCGAAGTCAACGTCGAGGGCGCCGACCTCGGCCTGCTCGTCGGCCCGCGTGGCGTGACGTTGCAGGCGGTGCAGGAACTGACTCGCGTGGCCGCTCAGCGCCGCCTCGGCGATCACGACACCCGACTGCGGGTCGACGTGGCGGGCTACCGCGAGCGTCGTCGTGTTGCGTTGGGTGCGTTCGCCGAGCAGGTGGCGGCACAGGTGGTCGCGGAAGGCGTTGCCAAGCGACTCGAGCCGATGTCGTCCGCCGATCGCAAGATCGTCCACGATGCACTCGCCGAGTTCGACGGTGTTGCGACTCGTTCCGAGGGCGACGATCCGCGCCGGTGCGTCGTCATCGCTCCGGCGAATGCCTGACGACGACCGTCTCCATCACGTCCTCGCCGAGATCCAACGCCGAGGCGGGATCGGGTCGTCGGCATCGCTGCCCGACGAGATCGAGCACGCTCGGCGGTTTGTCGCGGCGATCCCCGAGGATGCTTCACTGCTCGTCGATCTCGGCTCGGGAGGCGGACTGCCCGGTCTCGTGATCGCCGCCGATCGCCCGGCGCTGCGGGTCGTCCTGGTCGAGCGTCGCGCGAAGCGAGCGGATCTCCTGTCGTACGGCGCGCGAGCGCTGCAGGCCACCGATCGAATCGAGGTCGTCGCGACAGACGTCGAGGACGTCATTCGTGCCGTGCTGGCCGGTGATCGACCCACGGCCGATGTGGTGACAGCTCGGAGCTTCGGCCCGCTGGTGCTGGTATTGTCGAGCGCGGCGCCCCTCCTTCGTCCTGGTGGTCGGGTGATCGTGTCCCTACCGCCGGATGATCGGGATGCGGGGATTGTGGCGCATGATGCCTTTGAGCAGGCGATACGCGTCGACGGCATGCTGGTTGCGGTTCGCCGCTGACGTTCCACGTGAAACATGACGAGATGAGATCCGTCATGAACCCGACGTGGTTTGGTAGCGTTGCGGCGTTGCGTGCGGCTCGACGTGTTCGACCGCCCTGTCCAGGAGCTGAGGTCTCATGACGTCGAGCCCCGAGGCCGATGCGTTCCACGTGGAACCATCCGGTCCGTCCGTGCCACCCGACGAGCCGCCGGGTCGATCACTTCCCCGAGTCATCGCCATTGCCAACCAGAAGGGTGGGGTCGGCAAGACGACCACCACCGTCAACCTCGGTGCCTGCCTCGCAGAGCTCGGGTATCGCACGCTGGTGGTCGATCTCGATCCACAGGGGAACGCCTCCACCGGTCTCGGCATCGAGAACCGTGGCCTCGAGACCTCCATGTATCACGTGATCATGCACGAGGTACCTCTCGAAGACTGCGTCGAGCCCTCGGCCGTGAAGAACCTGTTCGTGGCACCGGCGAGCCTCGACCTCGCCGGGGCCGAGATCGAACTGGTACCGGCGTTCAGTCGGGAGAACCGACTCCGTCGCGCCATCGAGGCGGTGCTCGACGATTACGACTACGTCTTGATCGACTGCCCGCCGTCGCTCGGGTTGCTCACCGTGAACGGGTTGAATGCCGCGAACGAGGTGTTGGTACCGATTCAGTGCGAGTACTACGCGCTGGAGGGACTTGGCCAACTGCTCCGCAACGTGGACTTGGTCAAGCGCAATCTCAACCCGACCCTCGAGGTCTCGACGATCGTGTGCGTGATGTACGACGCACGAACCAAGCTTGCCGACCAAGTCGTGCGTGAAGTTCGGGACCACTTCGGCGACAAGGTGTGTCGGACGGTCGTGCCGAGAACGGTCCGACTGTCGGAGGCACCATCGTTCGGTCAACCGATCATCACCTTCGACAGCACCTCCCGTGGCGCAGTCGCATATCGCGAAGTGGCAAAGGAGGTCAGCCGTGGCACGAGTCGGCGGGTTGGGTAAGGGCCTTGGGGCACTGATCCCCGCGGGGGATCCCGGTGCAACGGTCACCACGACAGATGAGATCAGTGAGGGTGCCCGGCTCGTCGAGCTCCCGATCGCCAGCATCGTTCCTAACCCGCACCAGCCTCGGGTGTACTTCGATGAAGCGTCGCTGGCGGAGCTCGCCTCGTCGATTGCGGAGATCGGGGTGCTCCAGCCGATCCTGGTCCGACCGGTGGGCGATACCTACGAGTTGCTGGCCGGGGAACGCCGTTGGCGGGCAGCGCGACGCGCCGGTCTCAGTGTCGTTCCGGCGGTGGTCCGGACGACTGACGACCTCGGATCGGTCGAACAGGCGCTGATCGAGAACCTCCATCGACAGGACCTGACTGCGCTCGAGGAAGCGGCGGCGTACCAGCAGTTGATCGAGGACTTCTCGTTCACCCACGAGCAGGTCGCGAAGCGCGTCGGCAAGAGTCGGTCGGCCATCACCAACACGCTGCGGCTGATGTCGCTCCCGCCGTCGATCCAGCACCTCCTCGCCGACGGGCGGTTGTCGGCAGGCCATGCGAAGGCCTTGCTCGGGACACCCGACCGGGCGTTCCAGGAGCAACTCGCTCGACGTGCTGCAACGGAGGGCTGGTCCGTTCGTGCCGTCGAGGAAGCGGTACGAGACCGTTCGAGCACGTCACCGACGAGTGAAGACGACGCTGCGCCCGGTGATTCCACTCCGGCGCGCGATGGTGCTGACGCCGGCGGGGCCTCATCAGGTACACGCCTGCGTCCCCCTGGCCTCCTCGAACTCGAGGAACTCCTTGCGGAACGATTGTCCACAAGCGTGTCGGTCTCGCTTGGCTCCAAGCGCGGCAAGTTGGTCATCGACTTCGCGGATCTTGAGGATCTCGAGCGGCTGTATCACCTGATGGCAGGTGGTGAGCCTTCGATGTGACCACGCTGAGTGGTGATCTGCCACGCAGCGTAAGCATCAACCTCGCGTGTCATCTTGAGGGTTACGCACATTGAGGTGGACAAAGCTGTGGACAAACCCTCTAGTCGAGCGGGAGTGCACACAGGCGCATCCACGTCGTCACCGTCCGCACCACGGCCCGACCGATCTCCGGGGCAGCATCGACCGCCGGCCGCACCGGCGCCACCGAGCACATCACCGCGGGCATTCTGGTTTCACGCAGGATGGGGAGACGCATGCCCGCTGGTTCGGCCATGGGAATGATCGGCGAGAGTTCTCCGTGCAGACTCTCGGCCAGTGTCCGACCGCCGACCGACTCGAACGACGGCACCTGGTAGAAGTGGACGACCGACTGGTCGCCGGTGCCGGCGCCGAACCCGACGTAACAGTGAGCCGTGAGTTGGTTGGCCGCGCGCGACTGGTCGACAGCGTCGGGTTGGTCGAGCGGGTGGGCGACCGCACCGGCCATCCGCAACTCGTGGACCACTGCACGTGCGATCGAGCTCAGCCCGTCGAAGTAGCCGACCACCACCCGGAGCGAGCCGAGTTGTTGCGGTGAGTCGCGCAGACGCTCCACTTCGCGAATCGACGAGACACCGGGCCCGGTGCCGGTCTGGCTCATCACCCGAGACAGTGCTCGAAGCGTGTCCGGTCCGTACACCGCATCCGCGCTGAGCCCGCAGTTCGACTGGAAGTCGGCGAGCGCCCGTGCGGTCAGCGGTCCGAAGATGCCGTCCACGCGGCCGCAGTCGAACCCGAGGCGCGCCAAGCTCGACTGGAGGTCGACCACGTCATCCCCGCGCATGTTCGGCGAGGTCAGCAGCAGCCGACGGTCACCGCGCTTGTAGTTGGCTTCGACCAGCGCACGCCATGACACGTCGTCGCACACGCCTGTCTCGTGGAGCCCACGCGCATGTTGGAACTGCCGGAGCGCCTCAGCGGTGCCCGAACAGAAGTACCCCACCTCGGCGGCTCGAGGCATGAACCCGGCCGACGCGAGCCGACGCTGCAAGTCACGGATGGACTCGCCGCGTTGGCCCTCGGTCAGTGGGAGGACGGCAGGAATTCCTGCAACTCCTGCAACAGGGCACCCTTGCCCTTTGCGCCGACGATCTTCTTGGCGACCTCGCCGTTCTGGAACACCAAGAGCGTGGGGATGCTCATGACGTTGTAGCGCATGGCGAGGTCGGGGTTCTCGTCGACGTTGAGCTTGGCGACGGTGAGGTGACCTGCCTGCTCGGTGGCGATCTCACTCAGGATCGGGGCGATCATCTTGCAGGGACCGCACCACTCGGCCCAGAAGTCGACGATGACCGGTGTGTCACTGGATGCGACGGTTTCGTCGAAGGTGGACGTGGTGAGCGTGACGATGCCATCAGCCATGACGGTTCCTTTCCCCTGAGGGACTCTCGATGCTAGTGCCTGCAACCGGCGGTGCTCCGGCAGCATTCCCCCGGTGCAACTGTCAGTGGCTGTGCTGTGCCTCGAGCCAACGCTCGGCATCGATGGCTGCCATACACCCCGAACCGGCTGCGGTGATCGCCTGTCGGTAGGTGTGGTCTTGGACGTCGCCGCAGGCGAACACGCCATCGATGTTGGTGTACGACGAGCCGGCTCGAGTGACCAGGTAGCCGCTGTCCTCCATATCGAGGACACCTTTGAACAGGTCGGTGTTCGGTCGATGGCCGATCGCGACGAACAGGCCGGTGACCGGCAGGGTCGACGACTCGCCGGTGACCAGGTTGCGAATGACGGCTCCCTCGAGCTTGTGCTCGCCGAGTAGACGATCGACAGCCGTGTTCCAGACCGGCTCGATCTTCGGGTTGGCGAATGCACGCTCCTGCATGATCTTCGAGGCGCGCAGGGTGTCGCGACGGTGGATCAGGTACACCTTGGACGCGAACTTGGTGAGGAAGGTGGCCTCCTCGATGGCCGAGTCGCCGCCGCCGACGACGGCGATTTCCTGACCGCGGAAGAAGAAGCCGTCACATGTCGCACAGGTCGACAGCCCGTGCCCGAGCAGCCGCGGCTCGTCGTCGAGGCCGAGCATCAGGCTCTGCGCGCCAGTCGACACGATGATCGAGTCGGCGAGGTGGAGTTCGTCTCGGATCCACACCTTGAACGGACGCTCTGAGAAGTCGATCGCGGTCGCCTTGGCCGTGACGAACTCGGCACCGAAGCGCTGCGCCTGCTCACGGAAGCGCATCATCAGTTCGGGCCCC
>JBMOFX010000168.1:0-5999 GCA_049318665.1 Ilumatobacteraceae bacterium
ATGTACTCGACCGTTCCGTCAATCGGACTTGCCGCGCGATTGGTCATCAGGCCAAACAGCGTCTCGCGCTCGCACAGCACCTGCGCCTTGCGCACCGGCGCGCCCTCTTGCACCAGGCACTAGTGCTTGACCCGGTCTGCCGGACAGCCCAATTGCGGCGCCGCTTTCACCACCGCCAGCGTCCCCGGCAAATTCACCTGCGCAATCACCGTGTCGGCCACGACCTGCGCGCCAACACCAACCTGCGTGTCGCGCTTCGTATGGCAGACGAGAGCGACTCCGACGACGTGATCGGCACGCAGCAGGCAGCCGGCTTCGACCCGGCGATTCCTGGGCGTGGCATCGCAAAGACTGGTCCCGGTCGGCTCACACCGTTCCAATCCGCGTACGTTGGCGGCTACACCTCCAGCACCCCGGCACCTCCGAGCATCGACGTTCGCGAGCTCCCCTTCGGGCTGGGAAATCCCTGGGACGTGCCCGAGCCGCCGTCGTCCGTGGGCGATGAGAAGCCCCTCGGTCCGAACGACATCCATCGAGTCGTCGCCAACATCGCGACCGCTGCCACTGCCATCGCCCTGCCTCCGGCGCGACGCCCCTGGTTGCCCGAGCTGCCACAGACGTACCGGCTCGAAGAGCTCCCCACGCAGCGCAACGACCGAGAGCTCGTGTTCGGTGTCATCGATCGGCCCGACGATCAGGATCAGCCGGTCGTCAGCTTCAGACCCGACAGCGACGGCAACATGGCGGTCTACGGCACCGGCGGCTCCGGAAAGAGCGCGTTCCTTCGATCGATTGCGGTCGCCGCAGCGATCGCGCCAGCCCGTGGAGGGCCATGCACCGTCTACGCGCTCGACTTCGGAGCACGAGGTCTGCAGATGCTCGAAGTGCTCCCGCACGTCGGCGCGGTGATCAACAGCGATGACAGTGAACGACTCATCCGGCTCTTGAAGCTGCTTCGCAGCACGATCGACGAACGAGCTGAGCGGTTCTCGAAGGTCAATGCCTCGACCATCGACGAGTATCGCGAGCGAGCGGCTGCGCCGAACGAGCAACGGATCATCCTTCTGATCGACAACTTCGGGGCGTTTCGACAGAGCTACGAGATCGGACAGCAATCCCGCTGGTTCGACATGCTCCTGTCGATCGCCAGCGACGGCCGCAGTGCCGGCGTGCACATCGTTCTGTCGGCTGATCGGCCGGGAGCAGTACCGGCCAGTCTGGCGGCAGCGGTACAGCGACGGCTGGTGCTTCGCCTCACCAACGACATGGACTACACGATGTTGGCCACTCCGGATGATGTGCTGTCGGCCTCGAGTCCTCCCGGACGTGGCTACATGGACGACAGTGAGGTGCAGGTCGGAGTGCTCGGTGGCGATGCCAACGTGGCGCGGCAGGCGGCCGAGATCGGCAAGCTTGCGGCGGCGATGAGGCGAGCTGGGGTGGCCGACGTACCTCGGATCGCAAGCCTGCCCGAGCTCGTCGATCCGATCAGCCTCCCCGTCGAGATCGACGGTCGACCAGTCCTCGGCATCTGGGACGAGACGCTGCAACCAGTCGGGTTCGACCCGACCGGCGTGTTCTTGGTGGCCGGAGGACCTCAGAGTGGAAAGTCCAACACGGTGGCGTGGTTGGTCAGGAGTCTGCTTCGTTGTCAGCCCACCCACCGATTCGCCCTGTTCGGCACCCGACGGTCCACGCTGGTCGGAGCCGTTGATTGGGACCATCGTGCGCTGACACCGGACGACATGGAGAACCTCGCCACCGAGCTCACCCAACTGGTGACCGACGATGATCCATCGTCCCAGGGCCTCGTCGTGGTCATCGAGTCGATTGGCGAACTCCTCAACGGGCCCGCAGATCTCCCCCTGCAAGATCTGGTCAAAGCCTGCAAGACGATGGACCGCTTCGTCATTGCAGAAGGTGAGACCTCGACTATTGGGAGCTCGTGGCCGCTGCTGCAGGCAGTCAAGTCGAACCGGTACGGCATCGCAATGCAGCCTGAGCAGATCGACGGCGACAACATCTTCAAGACGAGCTTTCCTCGGATGAACCGCGCCGAATACCCACAGGGGCGAGGTCTCTTCGTCCGCTCGGGGCGGCTTGCTCGAGTGCAGGTCCCGCTTGTCGAGTAGGTAGCGACTGGGGGAGTCCTCCCCATTTCACACCGGAAGCAGCGTGCTTACAGTGCCACATGTTCCTCAACGGAAATCCCACATAGAAGGAGAAAGTCATGGCTGGTCAGTTCACAGGAATGGATATCCAGGCTGTTCGTCAGCTCTCGCAGCAGATGAAGTCGAAGGCCGAAGAGATCCGCACGCTCATGCAGCAGCTCACGAGCCAGTTGCAGAACACCCAGTGGGTCGGTCCCGACCGCGAGAAGTTCACGAGCGACTGGCAGGGCCAGCACGTCGCTGCGCTCAACCGGGTGATCCAGGGCCTCGAGGATGCGTCGACGGCCGCGAGCAACAACGCCAACCAGCAGGAGCAGGCCTCCAACAGCTGAGTCGGGGGGTGCCGGTCGACCAGCCAGGTCGGCCGGCACTCGACCGGTCCTGCGCATCGAAGGGAAGATGGTCATGATCACGCACGAAACGAGAGCGGGAAGCCCCGCTGCTGTGGCGCGTGTGGCGGAGAGTTCGACATGTCGGTGACATGCCCGATCTGCGGATCGGCGGTCGATTCATCCGGTGATGCGCTCCACCGCTGCAATCCGCTGGACCGAATCCCTGTACCCCTCCCTTCGTCGCTCACTCCGGTGCCGAGATCGGGCCTGCCGCGCCCAGTTGCGGTCGGACTCGTGATCGGGTCCATTGCGGTGATGGCGGGCATTGGCGCGCTCGTTCTCGGCGGTCGAGACCAGGAAGCCAAGGCCGCTGGTGGCGGCGCAACATCTCCGTCATCGACCGCCGACCCTGCGGAAGCTGTGGCGACGACCGCGCCGCCGACCGCGCCACCGACCGGGGCGCCCGCTACGAATCCCTTCGGCGATGTCGTCGGACAACCCCCTGTTGGTGGGTCGAGTGCTGCGACTGTTGTCCTGGCACTGCAGCAGTCGGCAGATCCAGGAACTGCTCTCGTGCCACACTCCGACGCGTTCTACTACGCGTGGTGGAGCAGGCTGACGCAGCGGTGGTCGGCAGGTGGACAGGTGTCGACCTCTGCGAGTGGATATCTGCTCACCAGCCCTGCCGGCCTGATCGAGCTGTCCGGGTTCAGCCCAGGTGATGGACCCATTGCAAATCTCAGTGAGACGCTTCCGGGTGGGCCAGTCGTCGACATCGAAAGTGTTGTGCAAGCATCAGGGTGGTGCGCGGTTGGGACGCTGGACTGCAGCCCGGCGCTCGCGGCAGCGCCGTTCACCGCTGATGTGAACGGAACCGGTGGACAGCTCTTCGCCCTGGCCAAGGTGTCGCTCGATGCGGCCAACGACTCGTACGTGCTCTTCATCCAGGCGAATGGTGTCGCCATCAATGCTGTCTCGCTCGACTTCGGCTCGACAGCCGTCGACACGGCAACGGGAACCGCGGTGATCACCTACGGCAAGGCCCCGCCCCCGGGCACCATCGTGCAGTTGACCGTTTCACTTGCCGATGGTCGCACCATGCTGTTCCCGATCGGGGTCGACTGATCGCCATGGCCAGCAATTCAATGATCGGCGCTAACGCCGACGAGCTCGACGCGTTGGCCCAACTCTTCGATCAAGGCGCCCAGCAACTGGACGCGGTCTTCGTCACGATCCGCGCCCAGTTGGCTGCAACCAACTGGGGAGGCTCGGACGCGGCGATGTTCTCCGACATGTGGAGCAGATCGTCTCGGCAGGCGCTCCGCTCAGGGAGCCGCCGCCTGCAGGAATGCGCGGCGACGCTCCGGCTACAAGCAGTGCAGCAGCGAGAGGCGAGCGGCGAGTCCGGCGGGGCGAGCGCCCTCCTGGGTGGGCAGCCATCGATGGCGGTTCCGGAACCGGCGCCGGCACCTCTGCCCCTTGGGCTCGTCGATGAGAAGAACCGGCGACGTCTCACCGACGATCTTCGCGACCTCGAAGCCAGGGAACGAGTTGGAGCACTCGACGACGACGGACGTCGAGCCCTCGAGAACGCTCGCTCCGTCGAGGCAGCGATCCGACGTATCGAGGCGGAGACGGACCCGCTCACCGGCGAGCCACTCCGAGCGGTGCTCTTCGTCTATGAGCCGTACGCGTTCGGAGGCGATGGGCGGGCAGCGATCTCGGTCGGCGACATGACCACGGCCGACCACGTCGCGTTCATGGTGCCAGGCATGGGTGCGAGCGTCGCGTCAGCGAAGGGCAGTCGCGCCATCGACGTGTACGCCGAGTCGCGATGGGCATCGGACGATGGTGACTCGGTGGCGGTGGTCGACTGGATCGGATACGACGCCCCCGATGGCAGTCCCACCACGACCGACGGAGCGACGGATCTCTCCGGTGTGCTGCGGCGAGACAAGGCGATCGCTGGTGCCAAGCTCTTGGCCGACGACCTCGACAGGTTCCGCGAGCTTCGGGGTGATCCCCCGCCTCACCTGACCGTGATCGGCAACAGCTACGGCAGCACGACGGCAGCGATCGCCGCTCGAGAGCACGACCTGGCCGCCGACGACCTGATCCTGACCGGCAGTCCCGGCGCAGGCAACGCCAAGAACGCCGGCGAGCTCTCGACCGGCCGCGACCACACCTGGGTCGGTGCCGCGAGTCATGATCCGGTGACGAAGCTGGGTGTCACCGGCGTGGCAGACCCCTCTCAACTGATCGGCCGCAAGATGATGGGCCGCGATCCGAGCGAGGACGAGTTCAACGCGCAGCGGTTCCAGGCCGAGCACCCGGACCGGACGACGCTGTCGTTCGACGACCACAGCCGCTACTACGTGCCGGGTACCGAGTCGCTCGCAAACGTCGCAGCGATCGTCACCGGCGAGTACGACGAAGTGGCGCACGCAGATCCACGTTTCGATCCTTGGCTCCAAGGGGTGCAAGACCCTGAGGGTGATCGAACCCCTGGTTATCGATCGCATGAACGGGACCAGCCATGACGGATGCAACTGATTCAGAGCCGTTGCCGACCTTGTTCGATGCCCTCGTCGACGAGATCGGCCGGCGAGAGGCGGCTGGTGAGACTTCGGACATCGATCTGATCCTGGTCGCTGACGCACCCCGAGAGTTCGCCGGTCCGTTGACCTCAGCCTTTGTCGACCGCCCGGCCGCCGAACGCTCGGTCAAAGAAGCGATCAGCCATGTCTGGGGTCTGCTGGTTCCTGGCTCGGCCGGCCAGGTGGACGCTCGTGTTCGCTGGGTGGTGCGCCCAGTCGGTGCCCTTGTCTACGAGTTGCCGGAAGCCGTCGCTTCCGCAGCGATCACACCCGAGGTCATCGGTGTCGAGGTCGTTGCGACGACATTGCGGGCCGAGGGTTGGGAGGTGTCCGTGATCGATGGTCGTCTCAGTGCGCATCTCGATGACCTCTACGTCGACGCTCAGATCCGTCCCATCGATGCCGTCGTTGCGGCGCGCGCTCGGACCATCGCTCGTCCCGTTCGTGGCAAGTCGACCGACGAGCCTCGGACGACGGCCGAAGGGTCGAACGCGGGGATTGGTCCCCATGGCATGCCAGATGGCGAAGGTGGATGATGCCGGTGTTCGAGGTTCTGAGTTTCCGCTGCGCCGCTTGGCGGCTCGACGCAAGGAGAAGTAGCAGATGGTGATGACGGGTGCAGATGCCGACGGTCTCGATCGGCTTGCGAAGTTGTTCGACGATGCGGCGACGTCGCTGTTGTCGTCGCAGAAGCTGATTCGCACGAGGTTGGTGAACAGCCCATGGGACGGGAGGGACGCGCACGCGTTCCGCAGTGACTGGGAGCGTTCACACAAGCCGTCGCTCATGTCGACGGCGCAGTACCTGCGCGATGCAGGGAACACGTTGCGTCGGAACGCGACCGAGCAACGGCGCGCCAGCGCCGCCGAATCGAGGTTGGTCAGTGGAATCAAGGACTT
>JBMOFX010000169.1:0-5998 GCA_049318665.1 Ilumatobacteraceae bacterium
GCATGGAGGTGCGCGGCGTGATGGGCTACGAGGGTCATCTGATGATGGTCGACGATCGCGGCGAGCAAGCACAGCACGTCGCGGATGCGTTGGGTCGGCTGATCGCCGCACACGAGCTCGTCGGTGGTGACATCGTGAGCGCGGGTGGCACGGGCACTGCACATCTGCACCACGTCGTGTCGCCGGGCAGTGGATCGGGGGTCACCGAGGTGCAGGCTGGCAGCTACGCGCTCATGGATTCGCACTATGCCCGTCTCGTCGAGTCGTTCGAGCAGGCGGCATTCGTGCTCGGCACCGTCATCTCGGTGGGCAATACGAACGGCGGCTACGCCGTGGCCGACGTCGGTCTGAAGGCGGTCGGGATGGATCACGGCAATCCGACGCTCGCGACGGGTCACGGCTCGGGCGGAACGGTCTGGTTCCTCAGCGACGAGCACATCACGTTCCGACCGGACCAGCCGGTCGTGGTCGGTGACCGGGTGCACGTGGTGCCGGCGCACATCGATCCGACGATGGCGATGCACGCCGTGGCCTGGTTGGTCGACGGTGACGAGGTGGTCGATCGCTGGCCGATCGACCTGCGCGGCTGGTGAGGCACGTTCTGACACAGCTCCTCGTGTTGCTCGGCTGGCTGGTGGCGGCAGCGATGGGAGCGCTCGCGCTCACCCAAGCGTTCGGCGTCACTCACTTCCCGCTGGTGTACGCAGCCCAGGCGCTCACCGTGCCGCTGCTGGCACCGGCGATACCGCTCGCTGCGGTCGCACTGTGGATTGGCGCACGCTCGGGTGATCGTCCGACCCTTGCGCTCGGCGCCGTGTGCGTCGGGATCAGCGCCTCGCTGGTGGTGCTCGTCGCACCGACGGTGCCGCCGATGTTCGGTCGCACGACGCTGCCGCGAGCTGCGGCCGCGCCACGCATCACGGTCGCCGTCGGCAACGTCTACTTCGACAACCCGACGCCCGAACGCGCCGTGGCAGCGATGCTCGCCACCGACGCCGACGTGTTGGTGGTGGTCGAGTACTCGGGTGCATCGGAGAACGAGTTCACAGCGCAGGGTGCCGACCAGCGGTACGTCCATCGGATCGGCACGCCGTCCGATCGACGCAACGGCCTCGCGATCTACTCACGATTCCCGCTCGTGACCGCCAAGATCACCCCGGTCGGCGATCAGGACGGCATCGACGCCACGCTCGACGTCGACGGCACACCGATGCGTTTGCTCGTGGTGCATCCGCTGCCTGGGCGTTCACCGGCTCGACTCGGCCAGCTCGAGCGCGACATCCGCACGATCGGCGACGTCGCGTCGGAGGGTGACATCCCCACTGCCGTGCTCGGGGACGTCAACGCATCACGGTTCCACCCGGCGCTCCGCCAGTTGCTCGGCGACTTCACCGACGTGCACGAGGCACTGGGTCAGGGTTTGTCAGCATCGTGGCCGACGAACCGGCGGGTGCCGCCGTTCGTCCGACTCGATCACGCGTTGGTGAGCGGGCGGATGACTGCCACCAGCGTGCGCGACATCGACCTGCCCGGCAGCGATCACAGCGGCTTCGTGGTCGAGCTCGGTCTCGCTGCGTCGGACTGAGCGCGTCGGACTGACTGGGGCCGGCAGGCGTCGCGCGCTGCGCTCAGAGCAACGCGGCGAGCGCACGCATCGCACGCGCTCGATGCGACAGCTCGCGCTTTCCTTCCGGCCCCATCTCGGCGAACGTGACGTCGGGGCGTTCGTCGGGGATGAACAGCGCGTCGTAGCCGAAGCCACCGGCACCGCGCTCCTCGGTGGCGATCCGTCCCGCAACCGCGCCGCGAGCACTGATCTCGCGGCCGTCGGGCCACACGACCATCGCCACTGTGGCGAACTCGGCACGGCGATCGTCGATGCCGTCGAGCGCGCGCAGCATCTTGGCGCGGTTGTCGGCGTCGGTGGCCGTGGGGCCGGCGAAGTACGCGGACTCGACGCCTGGCTCACCATCGAGCGCGACCACAAAGAGCCCGGTGTCGTCGGCCAGTGCCGGCAGACCGGTCGCCTGAGCGATCGCCGTGGCTTTGAGGCGCGCGTTGCCCTCCAGCGTGCCGGCGTCTTCGACGATGTCACCCACCGACTCGGGGCGCGGCAGCAGTTCGACGACGCCCGCGAGCAGGTCGGCGATCTCGGTCACCTTGTGCGGGTTCGCCGTCGCGCACACGACCCGAACCGGACGAGCGTCCGGAAGCGTCACCCGCGACGCTCGGGCGGCGTGGCGATCAGGTCGGCCTGTACGCCCATGATCGTGGCGAGGCCACCCGACGCGAGCTCGAGCAACTCGTCGAGCTGCGTGCGGCTGAACGCGACTCCCTCCGCGGTGCCCTGCACCTCCACGAAACGCGGCTCCTCGCCGGGACGGCCCAGCATCACCACGTTCATGTCGACCTCGGCGGTCGAGTCCTCGACATAGGGGAGATCGAGCACCGGCACCCCGGCGACGATGCCGACGCTGATCGCCGCGCAGAACGAGTGCAACGGGTGCGACGTGATGGCGCCGCGCTGTTGCAGCCGGGTGAGCGCGTCGTGCAGCGCGATGAAGCCGCCGCAAATGCTCGCAGTGCGCGTGCCGCCATCGGCCTGGAGCACATCGCAGTCGACGATCACCTGCCGTTCGCCCAACAACTCCATGTCGCACGCGGCGCGCAACGAGCGGCCGATCAACCGTTGGATCTCCACCGTGCGTCCGCTCTGCTTGCCCTTCGCCGCCTCGCGATCGATGCGCTCCGGCGACGCGCCGGGGAGCATCGAATACTCCGCGGTCACCCACCCCTTGCCGCTGCCACGCATCCACCGAGGTACGTCTTCGTCGATCGACGCGGTGCACAGCACACGGGTCTTGCCGAACGACACCAGCACGCTGCCCGCCGCCATCTCGGTGTAGTCGCGCTCGAAACTGAGGGTGCGCAGTTGATCGTTGGATCGTCCGTCGAATCGCATGAGGTGTTGGTCTCCTGGTGAGGTGGGGGGTCAGTCGAAGTGGACGGCGTCGGCGTGGGTGAGCTCGGGGCCGAGCAAGCGTCGGCCGAGCGAGCGGAACGAGTCGACATCGCCCGACGACAGGAATCGATGGGTCGCCGGTGCGCCACCACCATCGATCGGGCGTCGCGCGAGGCCGTGCTCGTCGAGCAGGTCGCGCAGTGCGAATGCGGTCTCGTCGGCCGACGACACGAGCACCACGTCGCGACCCATCACGTCGCCGATCACGCGAGCGAGGTACGGGTAGTGCGTGCACCCGAGGAGCAACGTGTCGACCTTCGCCTCCACCACCGGAGCGAGGAGGCGCTCGGCGAGCACCGCCACCTCGTCACCAGCAGTGACGCCGCGCTCCACGAACTCAACGAAACCAGGGCACGCGGCGCACACGAGATCGACGTCGGGGTCGGCGGCAGCGACGGCACGTTGGTACGAGCCGGAACCGACCGTTCCGACGGTGCCGATCACGCCGGCCACGCCCGAACGTGTCGCCTTCACGAGGGCGCGGGCGCCGGGCTCGATCACGCCGATCACCGGCACGGGCAGTTCGTGCGCGAGGTCGACCGCCGAGGCCGCCGTGTTACAAGCGACGACGATCACCTTCGCGTCGAAGTCGTCGATCAACATCTGCGCGATCTGGCGGGCGTAGCGGGCCACTTCGCCGAGCGGCTTTGAACCGTACGGGTACCGGCCGGTGTCGCCGAGATACACGAGGTGCTCTGCGGGGAGCAGGTCGATGACGGCGCGAGCAACGGTGAGGCCGCCGAACCCACTGTCGAACATGCCGATCGGGCGGTCGTCGTCCATGCAGCCATCCACCCTACGCGGTCGGTGAGGAGAGCTTGACAACCTCGATGGATAGTGTCACTATCCATTCATGACAGGCTCACAGGTTCAACCCGGCAGGTACACCGCAACGGTCAGCGAGGGCGACGGCGACTTCGTCGTGTTCATCATCGGCATGCGCATCAACAAGCTCTGGAAGATCCACCGCTGGTTTCCGGTGTTCATGGCGATGGGTCCGATGCTCGCCGAACTCATGCGCCACCCCGACAAGGGGTTGCTCTCGACTCGCACCGCGATCGGCGGACGCACGATCACCCTCGTCCAGTACTGGCGCAACTTCGAACTGCTCGAGCACTTCGCTCGGTCGAAGGACGACCCGCACCTCACCGCATGGCGCAGGTACAACCAGCGAATCGGCACATCGGGCGACGTCGGCGTGTACCACGAGACCTATCGGGTGTCGGCGGGCAGCTACGAGGCGATCTACGCGAACATGCCGGTGATGGGGTTGGCCGCTGCGGGCGAACTCGTGCCGGTCGGTCGTCGCACCGAGACGGCCCGCGACCGCATCGGGTGACCGGGGCCGAGCACGTTCGTCGGGTCAGCGGCGAGCCAGCGCCAGCAGCGAGGCCGTGTACTCATCGCCCGGATGCTCGAGCAACTGGTCGGTGTCGGCCACCTCGAGCAACCGGCCGTGCCGGAGCACGGCGATTCGGTCGGCGATCGAGCTCACGACGGCCAGATCGTGCGACACAAACACCATCGTGGTGCCCAGGCGGGCGTGGAGTTCGAGCAGGGTGGCGAGCACCGCTGCCTGCACGGTGACGTCGAGCGCCGAGGTGATCTCATCGAGCAGCAGCACCTCAGGCTCGCGGGCCAGCGCTCGGGCGATGGCGACCCGCTGCTTCTCGCCACCCGACAGCGAACCGGGCCGCCGCTCCAGCAACGCACGGTCGAGGTGCACGGCGGCCAGCAGCGCTGCGCTGACATCGTCGTCGTGCGATGTACCCGCCTGCAGAATGCGGCGCACGGTGTGGGCCGGGTTCAACGAATCGTCGGGGTTCTGCATCACCATCTGGATGCGTTGCAGCAGGTGCGCCGGGCGCTTGCGCAGCGGTGTCCCAAGATTGGCGCCATCGCGCATCGCGAGCGTGCCGGACGAAGGGGTCAGCACGCCGCACATCGTCTTCAGCAGGGTCGACTTCCCGCTCCCCGACTCGCCGATCACGCCGAGGATCTCGCCACGGCGCACATCGATCGTCACGCCGTCGAGCGCAGTGGTACTCCGCCACGATGCACGCCGGATGCGGCCGCCCTCGGCCGAGGTGCGCACCACCGTGAGCGCATCAGCGCGCACCAGGGGCTCCATCGATTCAGTGTCGACACCCTGGACTCGCTGCCGCGCATGACGGCGGCCGAGCGACGGCGCTGCATCGAGGAGTGCCCGGGTGTAGGCGTGACGCGGAGTCGTCAACACCCGCTCGAGTGGCTCGTCCTCGACAATGGACCCGGAGCGCATCACCACCACCCGGGTTGCCACGCGTTCAATCACGCCCAGGTCATGACTCACGACGACGAGGGTGAGGCCCCGGCGTTCCTGCGTCTGCTCGAGCAGTTGCAGGATGCCGTCGGCGACGCCGACGTCGAGCGCCGAGGTGGGTTCGTCGAGCAGGAGCACACCAGGGTCTCGGGCAAGGCCAAGGCCCAACAACACACGTTGCTGCTCGCCGCCCGAGAGCTCGTGCGGGTAGCGGCTGCGCATCGACTCGCCGCGCAGGCCCACCTCGTCGAGCAGTTCGGTAACTCGATCCAGCATGCCGAGGTCGCGGAACTGGGCCTCGACCGTGAGGTGTGGGGTGAGCGACAAACCCACGCTCTGCGGCACCAGCGCCACCGCTGTGCCCAGCAACGCACGCCGCTCGTCGTCGGGAAGGGCAAACAGGTCGTGACCGGCGGTACGCGCCGAGCCGGCCGACACCTCCAGACCGCGGCCACAGTTGCCCACCAGCGCCCTCAGCAGCGTCGACTTCCCACTGCCCGACTCGCCCACCACACCGAGCCGCGTCCCTGCCTCGACCCGAAGATGGATGTCGCGCAGCACTGCCTCCCCCGGCCCGGCACCATGCGGCACGATGGTGAGGCCCTCCACTTCGATCGCCGGGCCGCTCACGACTGCTCTCCGAGCGCGCTGCGATCGATCAGCGAGTTCACGGC
>JBMOFX010000170.1:0-5922 GCA_049318665.1 Ilumatobacteraceae bacterium
ACCACCCGAGCTACATCGACTTCTTCGAGCAGGTGCTGCCCGACACCACCGACCCCGTGGTGATGGGTCAGAAGTGGGAGAAGCAGTACGCCGAGGACGAGTGGTATCGCCACCTGTACCGCACGGGCAACGCGTACCACGGCGTGCACCCGTTCTACGCGTGGTACTGGGGCGCGCACGGCCAGCAGCACGCTGGCAAGGTGATCATCGTCGGCGGTGACGCCCCGACGGTCCGTCGCCTCGGCTTCACGCCGGCGAGCACGATGGACGACGCGTTCGAGATCGCATCCGATGTCGTCGGCCGCTCGCCGTCGATCACCCACCTTCACGTTCCCGCGCTCCTGGTGGCCGACGTCTCGTGAGCGTGCCACGATGAGTGACTCGAAGGTGCCCGCGTCGGTGATGCGGTCGGCCGGCAAGGTGGTCGATGCCGTCAGCGCGCCCGTGCAGGCGCTGCTCAAGCCGACCCGCACGATGGGCTTCCCGTATCGCGCACCGTCGAAGCCACGCGGCGTCGAGATGCCCGTCGACCCGCCGAAGCTCGGTGCCGACTTCGAGACCGACTGGGCCCGCAAGCCTGCTGCGCGAGCGGCTCGCACGGTGCTCGCCCGAGGTCCGCTCACCGCGATGGTGAAGCTCATCGCCGACCCCGACGTGCACGGCGTCGACCGGCTCAACGACCTCGCCACGCGTGACGACCCGCCCGCCGTGATCTTCGCGCCCAATCACCACAGCCACCTCGACACGCCGCTGATGGTCACGTCGGTGCCCGAGCCGTGGCGATCGAAGCTCGTGATCGCGGCCGCCGCCGACTACTTCTTCGACACTCGCGTGAAGGGAAGCGCGGCCGCGCTCGTCCTCAACGCGCTCCCGATCGAACGCGAGGTCACCGGCCGCAAGTCGAGCGACATGATCCGCGACCTCGTCGATGACGGCTGGAGCCTCGTCATCTACCCGGAGGGCGGCCGCTCACCGGATGGTTGGGGTCAGGAGTTCAAGGGCGGTGCCGCCTACCTGTCGAACCGCACCGGAGCGCCCGTCGTCCCGGTGTTCATCGACGGCACTGGCGCGATCTACGGCAAGGGCATGAAGCGCCCGAAGCCCGGATCGACCCGAGTGGTCTTCGGCGCCCCGCTGTGGCCGCGCGACGGCGAGTCGACCCGCCGCTTCAACACGCGGATTGAGGCCGCGGTGGCGATGCTCGGCGACGAAGCGCTCACCGATTACTGGACGGCGCGACAGAACGCAGCGAACGGCGCGAGCCCCAAGCTCACCGGCCCGACATACAGCGGCTGGCGTCGTCAATGGGCGCTCAGCGAGCAGCGCACGCTCGGTGCGGCTGGCCTTCGCCGGCGCCAGAAGCGCCGCTGGCCCGACCTCGGCTGAACACCGTCCACCGGCCGAGGGATCGGCGAAAACTACGGTGACCAGCGTGGCAAGACTGTTCGACGTGGCGAGGCGTATTCGCCACGACAAGACGCTGCGGCGCGAGGCCGACATGATGGGCCTCACGGTGTGCATCGTGCTCCTTGCAGCGCTCAGCACCGGCAGCGACAAAGACCCGCACTCTCGGCTCGACGTATTGGCGATCGTGTGGGCGACCACGTTCGCCCTGGCGCTCACGCACTGGTTCGCCCTCGCCCTGTCGTTGACGCTGGTCCGCGACCCGAACGTGAGGCACACGCGTTTCGAACTGCTGGTCGCACAGTTGGGGATGGCCGTCATCGTCGCCGTCGCCGCGTCCATCGTCGTCCTCCTCGTGTCGAAGACCTACGACCGGTTCGGTGCCCGCATGACTGCGGCGGTGTGGCTCTGTGTACTCGTCGGCACCGAAGCCCGCAACGGCGGCCGGTCGACGAGGACAGCCGTCGGATTCGCCGCCGTTGCGCTGGTGATCGGCTTCACCATCGCCTACCTGAAGTTGATCCTGAGCTGATGAGCACGCGCGAGACTCAGCCATCGTGAACGACATGCTGGAGCCTCAACACACGTCACCGTCCTCGTGGGCCAGCAGGGTGGGCGTGTCGGCAGGCGGCGCGGTGATGGGCGGACTGGCAGGCGCCACGGTCGCCGTCGTGACGACTGAGTTGATCAAGCGCATCCTCGCCGAGATCGTCCGCCAGGACACCTGGGTCATCCTCACCGTGCCGCTCGTCGGTACCGCCATCGCCGTCGCGATCATGCACGGCCTCGCCCAGGGTGAGGCCGTGCAACGGCTCGACAAAGCCCCGCCGAAACGGCTGCTGAAGTACGGACCGACGCCGTTCTGGTACACGTTCAAAGGCGACGTGGCACGTGCCGACCTCACCGGTGACGTCGTCAAGACCGCAGGCGAGGAGGAGAAGTTCCCGTGGCACCTCGCCCCGGTACGCGCCCTTGCGATCGTGTCGACCGTGGGGCTCGGCGCGCCGATGGGAACGGAAGCCCCTGCCGCCCACCTCGGTGTCGCAGCAGGGTCGTGGGTCGGATCGAACGAACGCCTGCGTCGCTTCGTCCGGCCCGCCGGCGTGGCGGGCGGCGCCGCCGGTGTGTCGGCGTTGATGGGCATCCCGCTCGTGGGCACCGTGTTCATGCTCGAACTCGGCCGTCGACGCAATGCACCGTTGAGCGTCGAGCGCGTGATCGCTGCGCTGGTTGGCGGGCTGGTCGGATGGGCCATCAACGTGGGGTTCGACCTCAACCTGATCCGGCTCGTCGTGCCAAAAATCCCACCGAGCGATCTGCTCGATGCGGTGCTGGCCGCGTTGTTCGTCGGGGCGATTGCCGGCGCTATCACGTCGCTCACCGGCACGTGTATCTACAAGGCGCGCGGATGGTCCGCCTCGCCCACGCGCCGCCTCATCTTCGGTGGGCTGGCGATGTTCGCTGGCGCTGCGGCGGTGGCGGCGATCGCGTCGCCAGGGGCCGCGATCGGGCCCGGCGGTGGCGCGATCGTCTGGGCCGAGACCACCGAGAACGCTGCGCTCACCCTGCTCGCGATCGCGTTGCTGCGCGCAGCGATGACCACTGCGGCGGTTGCGGCAGGCGGGTGCGGCGGCGTGTTCGTTCCGTTCCTCGCGATCGGCGACATCGCAGGCCGGGTATTCGCCGGACCGTTCGGTGTGCCCGCCGATCTCGCCGGCGCGGCAGGCGCGGCGGCCGGCATCGCAGGTGGCTACCGACTGCCGTTCACGGCATTCGTGATGGTGCTCGGCGTCGGAGGGCCCGCAGCTGCGACCGCCACGTGTGTCGCGACGGTCGGGGTTGCGTCGGTCGCGGCAGTCGGTGCCTCTCGTGCGGTCACCTGGGTGTCTACGGTGACGCGATGATCCGCCTCCGCCAGGTTGCGCTCGTCGCCCACGAGCTCGAACAGTCCACCGACATCCTCTGCGAGCGACTCGGGCTCTCGGTGTGCTTCCGCGATCCGGCGGTGGAGGCGTTCGGGCTCCACAACACGCTCTTCACCGTCGGCGATCAGTTCCTCGAGATCGTGTCACCGATGCAACCGGGAACCGGGGCGGGCCGCCTGCTCGACAAGCGCCGCACCGACGTCGCCGGCTACATGGCGGTCTACGAGGTCGACGACCTCGACGAACGCGACGTGGCGCTCACCGAAGCGGGCGTACGCGTCGTGTGGCGCGGTGACCTGCCCGACATCCGTGCACGTCATCTCCACCCGCACGACGTGGGTGGTGCGATGGTGAGCATCGACCAACCAGTGCCGCAAGGTGCCTGGCCGTGGGCCGGCCCGTCGTGGGTGGCGCACAGCGACGCGTCGGTCGTCACCGCGATCGCCGGCATCGACGTGGCAGCCAACGACCCCGATGCGATGCGGCAACGCTGGCACCAACTCGGCCTCGACCACGCGGTTCGGTTCACCGAAGCCGGTGAGCACGGCGAAGGCATCGACGGGGTCGATCTCGTGGCAGCCGACCGGTCGCGAGTCGGTGAGCACTGGCAACTCGGCGTGCTCACCTTCCGCCTCGTCTGAGGCGACGCTCAGCAGGGCAGTTGGATGACGAGACCGGGGTAAAAGCCGCTGTAGCCCTTGGTGTTCACGTTCGCCGCGTCGAGCTTCTCGACCGTGGTGTTGAACTTGTTGGCAACGCCGATGCGACTGGTGTCGTCCGCTGTGATCGCGTAAGTGCCACAGGCCGAGGTAACGACCGTCGTGGTCACCGTCGGGGGTGCTGAGGTGGCAGTCGTTGTCTCCGAGCCCGTGGCGGTCGGCTCGCCCGTCGGGAGACCGGGAACGGTCGCGCCAGCGGGGATCTTGATCGTGCTGCCGGCCGGCGGGAAGTTCGTGACGTACTGACCGGTGAGCGTCCAACCATTCGCGTCGAGCAGCGCCTGCAGCGGGATGTTCCAGGTGTTGGCGATCGTGGCCGGCAGATCACCTTCGGCGAGGATGTAGTCCGTGTCGGTGAGGGTGACCGCTCCGGGCGCGCTGGCGGACGTGGTGACCGGTGCGTTGGTGGAGGGGGTCGGCGCAAGCGTCTGGTAGTCGGTGGCAAGCACCGAGACCACCGAGGTTGACGCCGTCGTTGCGCTATCGCCGCCGCACGCGGCACCTGCCACCGCCGCGACGATCACCATTCCGACTCCGACCAAGATGCGCTTCATTGTCGGACAGCGTAGGTGACCTGGTCAGACAAGCGGTCGCGCGGTCGGAGGTATCGGGCTCGGCAGCGTCGACTCCCCCATCAACCACCGATCGACACCCGCCGCGCATGACCGACCTTCGGCGATCGCCCACACGATCAGACTCTGCCCGCGACCCATGTCGCCCGCGACGAAGACGCCCGGCACGTTGGTCATGTAGTCGTCGTTGCGCGCCACGTTGCCGCGCGGGTCGAACGCCACCCCGAGCTGATCGAGCCACGAACCCTTCTCCGGGCCGACGAATCCCATCGCCAGGAAGACGAAGTCAGCTGGCAACTCGCGATCGCTGCCCTCCACCTTCTCGAAACGTCCGTCGACGAGTTCCACCTCGTGCACGAGCAGGGCGCGCACGTTGCCGTTGCCGTCGTCGACGAACCGCTCGGTGTTGACGCTGTAGATGCGCTCGCCACCCTCTTCGTGCGCGGACGTCACCTTGTAGGTCATCGCGAACGTCGGCCAGGGGTTGGCCGCAGCGCGCGTGTCGGCGGGGCGCGGCATGATCTCCAACTGCGTCACGCTCGCTGCGCCCTGGCGGTGCGCGGTACCCAGGCAGTCGGCACCGGTGTCGCCACCGCCGATGATCACCACGTGCTTGCCGTGGACGTCGATCGGCGACGATTCGAGGTCACCCTCCTGCACCTTGTTGGCGTACGGCAGGTACTCCATCGCCTGGTGGATGCCGGCCAGCTCGCGGCCGGGCACGTTGAGGTCGCGCCACGCGGTCGCGCCTGCCGCGAGGATCAGCGCATCGTACGACGCGAGAAGCACCTCGATGTCGACGTTCTCGCCCACCGTCGCGTTGGTGCGGAACTCAGTGCCCTCCGCCTCCATCTGCTCGAGCCGGCGCTCGAGGTGGCGCTTCTCCATCTTGAACTCGGGAATGCCGTAGCGGAGCAGACCCCCGATGCGATCCGCACGTTCGAGCACGATCACCTCGTGGCCGGCGCGCGTCATCTGCTGCGCGGTCGCGAGACCAGCGGGCCCCGAGCCGATCACCACGACGCGCTTGCCCGTACGCACGGTCGGCTTCTGCGGCACCACCCAGCCTTCGTCCCACGCACGATCGATGATCTCGACTTCGACCTGCTTGATGCTGACCGGATCGTCGTTGATGCCGAGCACGCACGCCGATTCGCACGGCGCCGGACACAGGCGCCCCGTGAACTCGGGGAAGTTGTTGGTGGCGTGCAGGCGATCGATCGCGTCGCGCCAGTGGTCGCGGTAGACGAGGTCGTTCCAGTCGGGGATCAGGTTGCCGAGCGGACAGCCGTTGTTGCAGAA
>JBMOFX010000171.1:0-5920 GCA_049318665.1 Ilumatobacteraceae bacterium
GGTGACCTGGTCGTCGGTGGCGTCGCGGTGTTCGATGCCGAGGTCGTAGTAGTCGAGCTCGATGTCGAGATACGGCAGGATCAGCTTGTCCTTGATGAACTGCCAGATGATGCGGGTCATCTCGTCGCCATCCATCTCGACGACGGGGTTGTTCACCTTGATCTTCGACATCTGGAGCACCTCTCCTCGTCGCCGATGAACCCGGCGCACTTGTATCTGACTTGTACAGGGTACCGGGTCGAGACAGCGACGCCCTACCCACACCGTTTGCACGGTTTCACCCCGGGGGTGGGGCGAAAGTGTGCAAACGGGGTGGGTTAGGCGAGGGGGTTGGGCCAGTCGTGGTCTTCGGTGGACTCGCCTCGGGACTGGATCGCCTTGCGCTTCGCCGACAGCTCGGCGGCGAGCTCCTCGATGTTGTCCGGGATCGCGTCGGCCAGCACGTCCTTCAGGTGCTTGGCCAACGTGGGGCTGCGGCCCTGGGTGCTCACCGCGACGATCACCGGGCCACGACGCACGATCGCCGGCAGGATGAACGCGCAGCGGTCGGGGTCGTCGACGGCGTTGCAGAAGATCCGGCGGGCTTCGCACTCGTCGAAGATCCGCTGCTGCACCACCGGGTCGTTCGTGGCGGCGACCACGAGCCACATGCCGTCGAGGTCGGACGTCTCGTACGTCCGCTGCACCAGGGTGACGCGTTCGAGCTGTTCGAAGCCGTCTGCGAAGTCGGGCGACACAACGGTGATCGAAGCGCCGGAGGCCACGAGACCCTCGGTCTTGCGCAGGGCGATCACTCCCCCGCCCACAACGAGCACCGGGCGGCCCTCGAGGCGGACGATGATCGGGTAGCCGTCGACGATCGGCGTCGCTGCGGCCAGCGTGGACGGATCAGCCATGGTCGGGCAGCGTACGCGCCACCACGAGCGCGGCGGCCTCGTCGGCCATCGCCGCGACGGCGCCGACGACCATGACGGCCGGTGACTCGACATCGGCGTCGGCCAACTGCTCGAGACGGCCCGTCCACACCCGCTGCCGCGGGGTGGTGGCGTGCATCACGACCGCGCAGGGCGTGTCGGCAGCGAGGCCGCCCTCGGCCAGTCGCTCGGCGATCGCGGCACGTCGCTCGACGCCCATCAGCACGACCACGGTGCTGCCGATGCGGGCAACCGAGCGCCAGTCGACCGACTCGCTGTCGACGGCCTCGTGGCCGGTGACGATGGTGACCGCGCGCGACACGCGGCGGTGGGTGACCGGAATGCCTGCCGCCGCCGGCGCGGCGAGCGCCGAGCTGACACCCGGCACGACCTCGCACGCGATGCCGTGACGGGCGAGCAGCTCGACCTCCTCGCCACCGCGTCCGAACAGGAACGGGTCGCCGCCCTTCAGCCGCACCACGCGCTTGCCGGTTCGCGCGTGCAGCACGAGCAGGTCGTTCAAGACATCCTGGGTGTGGCTGCCGCCGGGGCGCTTGCCGACGTCGACCAGCTCGGCATCGGGCCGGGCCAACGCGAGGATGTCGGGCGACACGAGCCGGTCGTAGAGCACGACATCGGCCTCACCGATGAGGCGGGCGCCCTTCAGCGTGAGGAGCTCCGGGTCACCCGGGCCGGCGCCCACCAGCGCGACCCTCGGGCTCACGGCACCACCTTGCGGAGATGGCAGCATCCGTCGGGGTCGGAGAGGTAGGTGCGCTCGCCGGTGAGCGGCGCGGCGGGCATCACCTTCAACCGAACCGGATACTTAGCCCCCGCGCTCTCGAGCGTCTGGATCGTCTCGGGGAAGTGATAGCCGGTGTCGAGGAACAGCACCTCGATGCCCGGAGCGACCTTGGCGACCACGTCGACGAGCACGGTGTCGGAAGTCATGGCCGAAGCCACCACGAGGCGGTCGACCGGGATGAGATCGACGAGCCACTGGACCATGCGGCTCGCGTCGCCATGGGACGCGAACTCGGCATTCAGCGCATCGAGATCCAGGGTCGAGAGGTCCGGCTGGGCGGTCACCCTGACAACACTACCGATTCCCTACTAAGCCAGTCATATTTATCGACAATGGGTGCCGGGGTGCACATGGCTCCGGCGGGGGTCGGTCCTCGACCAGCGCGTAGCATCGCACCCGATGGACTTCGCCTGGACCCCCGAACAGATCGACCTGCGGGCACGTGCGCGCAAGGTCGCCGAGGAAGCGGTTGCACGCTATGGCCGCCACAACGACAGCTGGATCAACGGCTTCTCGAAGGAGTTCGCCAAGGAGATGGCGGCGCAGGGCTGGATCGGCATGACGTGGCCGGTGGAGTACGGCGGCGGCGGACGGCCGGCCATCGAACGGCTCATCGTTGGTGAGGAGATGATCGCCGCAGGCGCACCGGTCGCCGCGATGTGGTTCGCCGATCGACAGATGGGACCCACGCTCATCGCGTACGGCCGACCCGACCAGCAGGACGAGTTTCTCCCCCGCATGTTGTCGGGCGAGACCACGTGGTGCATCGGGATGAGCGAGCCGAATGCTGGCAGCGACCTCGCCAGCTTGAAGACCTCCGCGGTGCGTGATGGCGACGACTGGGTGATCAACGGGCAGAAGATCTGGACGAGCTTCGGCGAGCTCGCCGACTACTGCTACCTCATCTGCCGCACGAGCTCCGATGGGCCGCCGCATGCCGGCATCTCGGAGATCATCGTCCCGATGGACACGCCCGGCATCGAGGTGCGGCCGATCCAGGACATGACCACCAACCGCCACTTCTGCGAGGTGTTCTTCACCGACGTGCGGGTGCCCGTCATCAACCTCGTCGGCATCGAGGGCAACGCGTTCAAGCAGACGATGCGACAGCTCGAGCACGAGCGCGGCGGCATCGATCGACTCGTGTCGAACCAGGCGCTCTACGAGATCGCGCGGGCTCGCGCCGACACGACGAACCCGCTGGTGCGCCAGGAGATCGCGTCGCTCGAGATGGCGTATCGGATCGGTCGGATCCTGGTGGTGCGCGAGGTGCTGCACCAGGCTCCGGCCGGGTTCAGTGCGGCAACCAAGTGCTTCTGCACCGAACACGAAGCACGCGTTGCCGAGTTCGTTTCCCGCGTGCTCGGCCCCGAGGCCACGCTGTGGGACGACGTCACGCGGGGGCTCACGTACGCGCCGGGCTACACGATCATGGGTGGCACGTCGAACGTGATGCGCAACATCCTCGGCGAACGCGTCCTCGGCCTGCCACGTTGAGACCGGCGGCCGTGGCCGTCGCGCTGGTCGCGCTTGCGGGCTGTTCCGGCGACGCAACGCCGAGTCGCACCGATCCGCCACCGTCGACCGGCGCGGGCAGCACCACCACCCCGTCCACCGTCGCGGCCGCGAGCACGACCACGTCGACCGTGCCCGACCCGCTGGTCGTTGGCACCCCGTCGCGCCTCGACGACCTTGCCGTCGATGAACTCATCGCGCGGCTCACCGCCGCGGAACAAACGCTGCGCGATCCCGCCACCGATGATCCCACTGCCACGCGCGCCGGCGTGACCCAGCAACTGATCTTCCGGCAGCTTGCGGCGCGGCCCGAGATCGACGACAAGGTCGTGGCGTCGATGCCCGACGACGTACGCCCGACGGTGGAACGTGTCGTCGCAGCCCGACAGTTCGCGCAGGCGCGCTCGGCCGCGAACCCGAGCCCGACCCCTCCGGCGAGCACGTTGCCGGCGTGGACGGTGGTCGAGCCACTGCCCGTCGACGAGCTGCGCGGCTACTACGACGAGGCCGAGCAGCTCACCGGCGTGCCCTGGTACTGGCTGGCGGCGATCAACCTGCAGGAGACACGGATGGGCCGCATCGTGGGCGTGTCATCAGCTGGCGCGGTGGGGCCGATGCAGTTCCTGCCATCGACATGGGCCGAGTGTTGCGAGGGCGACCCGCTGGTGCCACGCGACGCGATCATCGGCGCGGCGACCTACCTCGCTCAGAGCGGGGCCCCGACCGACATGGCCGCGGCCGTGCGGCAGTACAACCCGAACGACAGCTACGTCGCGCTCGTCACCGCCTACGCGGAGAACCTCCGCGACGAACCCTCGCTGTATCGCGGCTACCACGCGTGGCAGGTGTTCGTGTCGTCGGCCGCGGGCACCGTCCGCCTGCCCGTCGGTTTCACGGCCGACACACCCGTCGACGCGGCCGCACACCTCGCCGCCCATCCCGACGATCGAGGCTGACGGGGCTACCGTTCGGGTCATGGGGGATCTGCTCGACCTGTCCGCGCGCATCATCGATTCGGGGCTCACCGACCAACCGGTCAACCGTGTCACCAACGAGCTGAGCGAGATCGGCGACGGCCTCGCCCTCGTCGAGAGCTTCAGCCATTCCGCTGCGCTTCGCACCGACGATGGGCTGGTGGTGTTCGACGCGTCGGGCGTGATGACGGGCGAAGCCGTGCGTGCCGCGATCCGCGGCTGGGCCGACGAACGCGTGAGCCATCTGGTCTACACCCACGGCCACGCCGACCACGTCGGTGGCAGCACCTTCTTCGCAGCCGACTCGCCACAGGTGGTCGCGCACAAGAACGTGAGTGTTCGGCTCGACCGCTACGCATTCACCAACAACTGGAACCTGCTCATCAACGCGCGACAGTTCGGCGGCGTTGCCGGCGACCTGAACCTCACGTTGGGCGGAGTCGACGAGCCGGGTGCACGCATGGCCCCCAACCCGAACGCCCGGCGCTTCCTGCCGTCGAGCACCCTCCGGCCCGACCACGTGGTGGGCGATCACGACACGGTGACGGTGGGCGGCGACGTGTTCGAACTGCACCACGCCCGCGGCGAGACCGACGACCACCTGTGGGCCTGGTTCCCCGACCGCAAGTGGATCATGAGCGGCGACTTCCTCATCTGGAACTTCCCGAACGCCGGCAACCCACAGAAGGTGCAGCGCTACCCCGTCGAGTGGGCTGCCGCGTTGCGCGCGATGATCGCCAAGCAGCCCGAACTGCTCGTGCCCGCTCACGGCCTGCCCATCGCCGGACGCGAGCGCGTCGCCCGGGTACTCGACGACGTGGCGACCGCGCTCGAGAACCTCGTCGCCGACGTGATCGCGATGATGAACAGCGGCGCCACGCTCGACACGATCGTGCACACCGTGAAGGTGCCTGCCGACACCCTCGCCAAGCCGTACCTGCGCCCGTTCTACGACGAACCCGAGTTCGTGGTGCGCGGCATCTGGCGCCAGTTCGGCGGCTGGTGGGACGGTGCCGCGGCGCGGCTGAAGCCGTCGCCCGACGCCCAGGTGGCCGCGGCCATCGCCGAGTTGGCAGGTGGCGCCGGCGTGCTCCTCCGCCGCGCCGAACAGGCCGCGAGTGACGGCGACCTGCGCCTCGCCTGCCACTTCGCCGACCTCGCCGGGTTGGCTGCGCCCGACGATCCGACCATCCACGCTGGCCGGGCGACCATCTACCTCACCCGTCGCAAGGCCGAGTCGAGCCTGATGGCGAAAGGTATCTTCGCGGCAGCAGCCCGCGAGTCGCAGGCTGTGGTCGACGCCGTCACTCCCCCTTCGACATGACCTCTCCCGACGACGAAGCCTCCCATTCCACCGACTGGCACCCGCTCCACCCTGCCGTTGCCACCATCCGGCGAGGCATCGTGTTCGGCATCGGGCTGCTGGTGAGCGCGATCCTCGCTCTGTTCACGTTGCTGTCCGACGACACGTCCTCACCGTGGTTCGGTGTGGTGATCGGCTGCCTGCTGATCGGCTTGGCGCCGGCGGCACTGGTCGCCGTCTTCGTGACCCGTCGATGCAAATCGTGGCGCTACCGGTTCGGCGACGAGGCGCTTGAGGTGCACCACGGCGTCTGGTGGCGCACGTTGGCGGCCGTGCCCTACCAGCGCATTCAGCAGGTCGAGGTCGAGCACGGGCCGCTGCAGCGCCGGTTCGGCGTGGTGTCGCTGGC
>JBMOFX010000172.1:0-5888 GCA_049318665.1 Ilumatobacteraceae bacterium
GAACAGTTGCATCAGCGCGATCGACGTGAGCGGCTTGGTCATCGAGTAGATGCGGTAGATCGTGTCGTCACCGGTCGGCACGTTGCGCTCACGGTCGCGCTGGCCGAAGCTCTGCTGGTACGCGAGGTAGCCGTGGCGTCCGACGGCGATCTCGCACCCCACGATCTTCCCCGGCTCGAGGTAGTGCCGCTCGAGGTGCGTCGCGATGCGGTCGAGGCGGGCCGGGTCGAAGCCGGCGGCAGTTGGTTGCAGATCCATGGGGCTCAATCGCAGCACGAATCACGCCAGCCGCACGAGCCGCACTTGAAGTGAGCGTGCTCGGGGTGCAGCCCACCACCGCACAGCGGACACTCGGGGAACACCCCGAACCTTGCACAGTGCCCGGACGGCGCGATGGTGGAAGCGGCAGGTCGCTCGGTGAATCCGTCGGACATCGGGTCAGTCTGACAGCCATCGATCATCGGCCGGAGCATCCCGGCGCGTATTGTTGACCCACCGGTCAAGACCCCATGAGCAGCACAGCCGCAGACCCCCGAGCGGACGGCCCGACCCCGCAGATCGACCACGGCTTCCGACCCGGAAGCGCCAGTGCCGCTCTCGCCTACCCCGCGTTCAGGTTGATGTGGCGGGCGTCGTTCGCCAGCAACATCGGCACGTGGATGCAGAACGTGGTGCTCCCCGCGTACGTCTACGAGCGAACGGGCAAGGCCTCTGTGGTGGGCATATTGGTGTTCGCACAACTCGGCCCACTGCTGCTGCTGTCGATTCCGGCCGGCGTCATCGCCGACCGCTTCGACCGACGCCGGTGGCTGATCGCGATGCAAGTCGTGCAGCTCCTGTTCTCGATTGCGTTGGCCCCGCTCGCAGCCCACGACGCACCGATCTGGGCGTTGTTCCTCGTCGCACTCGGCGTAGGTGCCGGCAACGCGCTGAACGCGCCAGCGTGGTCGGCGATGCTGCCGACTCTCGTGAGCCGGCAGGACCTTCCCGGCTCAATCTCGCTCAACTCGACGATGATCAACGGCTCACGTGTGATCGGCCCGATCCTCGTCGCAGTGCTGAGCGCATTCGGCGTCACGACATCGCAGATCTTCCTCATCAACGCGGTCACGTACCTGTTTGTCATCGCTGCGCTCGTGCGGGTGCATCTGCCCGTGATCCCCGATGTCCAACACGAGAAGGGATGGCGCCAGTTCGCCGCAGGGCTCAAACTCGCACGATCCAAGCCCGTTGCGTCACGGCTGCTGCTCTCCCTCACGACCTTCTCACTTCTGTCACTCCCCTACGTCGGGCTCTTTCCTGCGGTCGCGTCGCTCAACTTCGGGATCCCGGAAAGGTCGGCGCAATACAAGTGGCTCTACGCCACGTGGGGCTTCGGCGCCTGTCTCGGCGGGCTCGCGATCGGCACCGTGTTCGTCGCGTGGGACAAACGTCGACTCATCCGACTCGGCTTCGCATCGTTCGCGATCTGCCTCGCCGGGTTCGCGGCCGCGCGTGAACCGATCGGCGCGTTCACCATCGGCTTCTTCCTCGGCTTCTGCTACTTCGCAACGACCACGTCGATGCTCACGGTGATGCAGGGCCGCCTGGCCGACAACGAGCGTGGCCGTGTGATGGCCTTGTGGTTCATGGCCTTCGGCGGCACGGTGCCACTCGGCAACCTGCTGTTCGGCCCAGTGATCGACGCGATCGGCGCCAGGTGGGTGCTGCTCGGAGGTGCGATCTGGGCGTTGTTCCTCGCGTGGTGGTGCAACATCGAGCGGATCGACAGGCGCTCGCCTGATTGGTCGACGATGCCGCGCGGAGCGTCGTACGGCGACGAGCACGGCATCTCCGCCGGCGGCTGACCGTCAGCGCGGCGCGCGCGGCGCAATCGCCGCGGCGACCGCGTCGAGCGCCGCCACCCGGCTGCCCTTCACGAGCATCGCGGTGCCGTCGGCCACGTCGCCGAGCGCTGCGATCGGATCGTCGACCGGCGAGACCCCGTAGAGGTGCGTGCCCACGGCGATGATTTCGATGTTGCGGTCGCGCAGGTAGTTGGTGATGCCCACGTGCTCGTCGGGGGCATCGGCGATCTCGGCCATTACCCCGACGATCGCGATGCGTCGTTCCGCGGGGATCGCCATCAGCGCATCGATCGCGGCGCGCATCGAGGTCGGGTTCGCGTTGTACGAGTCGTCGAGCACGATGGCGCCACTCGGCGAACGACGGATCTCCATACGCATCGACGTCAGCGCCACGTCGCGCAGTGCGGCGGCACCCGCCACGACGTCACCACCGACCACACCAACGCAGGCAAGCGCCGCCGCGGCGTTGAGCATCATGTGCCGACCGCTCACGCCGAGCCGCACCTCGACCGCACCCCACGGGGTGTCGAGCGCGAACGACGCGCGAGCCAGAGCGTCGAGCTCGACGTCATGCACGCGTACGTCGGCATCGGGCGACTCGCCGAAGAGCACCACCGTGCCGGGGTGCAGCGAGCGCATCGCACGCACGCGATCGTCGTCGGCGTTCAGGATCGCCGTCCCGCCGACGGGCAACGCCTGCACGATCTCCGACTTCGCACGAGCCACGCCTTCGATGCCACCGACGCGATCACTGTGCGCCTCGGCGACACGAGTCACCACACTGATCGTCGGTCGAGCGATGCCGCACAACCGCGTGATCTCACTGAACCCGCGCATGCCCATCTCGAGCACCATCACCTCGGTGTCGTCGGGCGCCTCGAGGATCGTGGTGGGCAGGCCCTGGTCGTTGTTGAAGCTGCGCTCGTTCGCCCACGTGCGCCGACTCGCGGCGAGCGCCGCCCACGCAAGGTCCTTCGTGCTCGTCTTGCCGACCGACCCGGTGATACCGATCACCGTGGCGTCGGTGTGCGAGCGCCGCTCCGTGGCAAGGCGCATCAGCGCGCCCAGCGTGTCGTCCACCTCGATCGCCGTGCCGGGTCCCCCGGGTCGCGACGTGAGGTAGGCAGCAGCGCCCGCCGCGAGCGCATCGTCGATGAAGTCGTGGCCGTCGCGCTGGTCGATGATCGGCACGAACAGCTGACCCGGGCGGATGCTGCGAGAGTCGAACGAGGCGCCGTCGATGGCCACGTCGGGGCCGACCAGTCGACCCCCGGTGGCCGCGGCGACGTCGAACGCACGGAATCGCATCGGCGGAGAGGGTACCGTCGGGCGGTCATGACGAACGAGGACCACGGGGCCACCGACGACCGGATCGAACTCGTCGTGCTGTTCGGCGGCCAGTCGGCCGAGCACGACGTGAGCTGCACCACCGCTGCGCACGTGCTGCGCGCCGCCGATCCGACGAAGTACCGAATCACACCTGTCGGCATCAGCCGCGACGGTCGCTGGTCACTGGCCGAGCAGGCCCGCCATGCGCTGGCCGCGGGCCCCGATGCGCTGCCCGGCTTCCTCGACCCGTCGGGCACGGCCGTGTTGCCGAACGAGGTGGTCGCTGCACGACGTGGCCGTACCGTTGTGATGCCGCTCCTGCACGGACCGCTCGGCGAGGACGGCACCGTGCAGGGCCTGCTCGAACTGGCCGACGTCCCCTATGTCGGCTCGGGCGTGCTCGGTTCCGCCGTGGCGATGGACAAGGCGATGGCGAAGATCGTGCTCGGCGCAGCTGGCGTCGCGCAGGCGAAGCATCGCTCGTTCCGCGAGAGCGATCTCACCCCGACGCTCCCCCAGCGGATCGCCGACGAGCTCGGCCTACCGCTGTTCGTGAAGCCGGCCAACATGGGCTCCTCGGTCGGCGTGTCGAAGGTGAAGACGGTCGACGAACTCCGCACGGCCATCGGCCACGCGCTGCGCTATGACGAGTGGATCGTCGTGGAGGAGGCGATCAACGGGCGCGAGATCGAAGTCGCTGTGCTGGGCAACCTGGCGCCGCGCGCGAGCGTGCCGGGCGAGATCATCCCCGCCGCCGAGTTCTACGACTACGAGGACAAGTACGTCGACGACGGGGCGCAGTGCGTGATCCCGGCTCGCTTGTCGGCCGAAGCGACCGCCGAGGTGCAGCGACTCGCCGTGCAGATCTTCGGCATCCTTCGCTGCGATGGCCTCGCCCGCGTCGACTTCTTCTACGAGGACGGCCCGCGCGGTCGCGGCTTCCTCTGTAACGAGGTGAACACGATCCCCGGCTTCACCCCGATCTCGATGTACCCGAAGATGTGGATCGCGAGCGGGCTCTCGTATCGCGACCTGATCGACGAGCTCGTCGCGCTCGCCCTCGACCGCCACACCCGTCGCCGCCGCACCACCGACCTCTAACCAACACCGTTTGCACACTTTCGCCCCGGGGGTGGGGCGAAAGTGTGCAAACGCGATGGGTTAGGGGGCGAGGGCGGCGCGGAGGAAGGCGCGGAGTTCGTCGCGGAGGCGACGGAGGCCGACGGCGGTCGGCTGCCAACCGTTGATCCGCAGGGCTTCGGGCTCGGTGGCGATACCCGTGATCGTGGCGTAGCAGAGCGCGGCGATCAGGCCGGGATCGGCACGACGCAGCCGGCCCGCGTCCATCTCGGCTCGTAGGTACACCTGGGAGCGGTCGACGAGCGGCTGGAGCTGTGCCGTGAGCGACGCCGCAACGGCGCTGGGGAACCGGTCGACCTCGCGTACGAGACCGAGCAGTGCGGGTCGGCGAACGGCCGGGCGGAACACCGCTCGCACCACGGCGTCGATCCGGTCGAGGGGGTCGTCGGTCGCCGCACGCACGGCCGCATCGACGACGAGCACCAGGTCAGCGGCAGCCTGGCTGACCACGGCCTGCAGCAGCTCATCCTTGCTGGGGAACCAGTACAACAGCGTCTGCTTGGTGACCCCCACCTCCGCGGCGATCACATCGAGCGACACCGCCTCGAACCCGCGCGCGCCGAACAGGTCGGTGGCTGCGGTCAGGATCCGGTCTCTCGTTGCACCACGCATGTTGTCTCTACCATATGGTAGACGGATCTGATAGACATGCGTTCGTGATTCCGGAACGCCTCGCTGGCAAGCGCATCGCCATCACCGGGAGCACGGGCTTCGTGGGCACAGCGCTCGTCGAGCGCCTGCTCCGCTCGGTGCCCGAGTGCGAGCTCGTCCTCCTTGTCCGACCGTCGAAGCGCCATGATCCCGCCGAGCGCGTCCGCCGTGAGATCTTCAAGAACAACACGTTCGATCGCCTCAAGGCCGAGCTGAAGGACACCGACGAGCCGTTCGACGCGATGGTCGCCCGACGCGTCCATGCGATCGGCGGCGACGTCAGCACCGACGGCCTCGGCCTCAATCCCGTCGACCGCGACACTTTCGCCAACTGCGACATCGTCATCCACTCGGCGGCGGCCGTGGCGTTCGACTCGCCCCTTGACTCGGCCGTCGAGATCAACCTCCTCGGCCCCACCCGCATCGCCAACACGCTCAACGAGATCGGCATCACGCCGCACCTCGTCGCGGTGAGCACCTGCTACGTGGCCGGCAACCGTCGCGGCAACGCTCCCGAGGAGCTCGTGAGCGAGGGACCGTTCGACATCGGCCTGAGTTGGCGCAAAGAGGTCGCGGCGGCGCGCCGGTTGCGCAGCGACCTCGAGGCCGCCAGCCGCGACCACGAGCGTCTCGTCCACTTCCGCAGCGAGGCCCGCAAGGAACTCGGCGCTGCTGGCGCACCGGCGCTCGCCGGCAAGACCGAGCAGCTCCGAGAGCGCTGGGTGAGCGATCAGCTCGTCGAGGCCGGGCGATCGCGCGCCGCGAGCGTCGGCTGGCCCGACGCCTACGCGTACACGAAGGCGCTCGGCGAACAGGCGCTCACCGAGGTGAAGGGCTCGGTGCCGGTGTCGATCGTGCGCCCGTCGATCATCGAGTCCGCGCTCGCCGAGCCGTTCCCCGGCTGGATCCGCGGCTTCCGCA